>CAJODC010000011.1 GCA_905233215.1 uncultured Synergistales bacterium | reverse complement strand
ACATAGCCGCATTCCTTGAAACGTACCCAGCCTAACATCGGGATTTTCGCCCTGTACCGTTCTACCGTTAAATCGCTCTGATTGTTGCGTGGTAGATACATACCGACTGGCCGTCCGTTACGCTTCTTGAATTTCGGAAATCCCTTGCGTCCTTTCATGAAATCCTTGTAGGCTTTGTCCGCATTCATTATGGCTTTCTTCACCGATTTAGACGATACTTCCCATATCCATAATTTATCGGCATTGGTCTTTTTGTAATCATTGTTCAGCCACTTCGAGAAGTCATAGCCCGACATATATTCATGAGTACCATTGCGATAATTATCGAGATTAGTCGCTATGAAAAGATTATAGACATAACGACACACCCCCATAGTGCGCTCAATGATTTTGATTTGCTCACTGGTCGGCTTCAATTCCACTTTGTATGCCTTATGTCTAAAAATATTCATAGTATAATATTACATCAACTTACGCTCTTTTGACATCTAGCTGTATCTCCTGTTAATATATTTCAATTAAAATTGTAATATGTCAGTGTTATAATTCTGTGCATATTATGGAGAAATCAAGAAAGGAGCAAAAGTTTACATGTCGACAATCGGATATTACGACCCCGAAAATTTCAAGAAAGTCTATCACGCACAGCCGCGCACAACTATTGAAACACTTTTCTACGGCAACAACGTTCATCACGTCAAAGATCTCCACGAAGCCTACAACCTAGCGAAGAACTCACCCGGCACAATCGAATTAACAGGAATGCCCGTCTACAAGCCTGAAGAACAGGGTCTCCCTATGGACGCTAACGTTCTTCTCTTCAACGATGGAGGCATCTTCGGACGCACAGCAGCAGCAAGACGCATTGTCGGTTATCCTGACGTTGATGTTGCGAAGTACTGCAAGATTATCCGTGAAGCGGTCTACAACATGCGTTACAGGAAACTCTATCAGGCTGACGCTTACGTTGGACTTGATGAGGACTTCATGACCTCAGCGCATATCATTCTCCCTGAGGGCTATGAGAACAATCTCTACAACTGGATGATCAACTTCCAGTACGCTAACGAGGCCTACAAACCTCGTTACGAGGCATCACGAAGAATCTCGGACCATGACGGAGATATATTCTTCGTTGCCGACCCTGACTGGCCGCACGGTGACGCGAAGTTACAGGAACAGTTCCCTCTCGGAATAGCTTTCTTCTCGCCTGAAGAGAACTGCGCAATCGTTCTCGGTCTCCGCTACTTCGGCGAACTCAAGAAGGGAACGCTGACTCTTGCGTGGGGAATCGCTGCCCGTAACGGTTACGCATCATGTCACGGCGGATTGAAGCGTTACACACTGAAGGACGGGAGCGGAAAGAAATTCGTTGTGGCAGCGTTCGGACTGTCAGGTTCAGGGAAATCGACAATCACTCACGCAAAGCATGACGGAAAATATGACGTTATGGTACTTCATGATGACGCATTCATCGTCAACGTTAAGGACAAGTACGCGATCGCTCTTGAGCCGACATACTTCGACAAAGTTGCCGACTATCCTATCGGCTGCCCTGACAACAAGTACATCATGACGCTTCAGAACTGTGGCTGCATCAAGACGGCTGACGGGAAGTTAATCGCTGTAACCGAAGACATCAGGAACGGCAACGGACGAGCAATCAAGTCTCGTTTATGGTCGCCCAACAGAGTCGACAAGATCGAAGAGCCTCTCAACGCTATATTCTGGCTGATGAGAGACCCGACGTTACCGCCTGTGTTGAAACTCGAAGGGCCTTCACTCGCTTCAGTTTTAGGAGCGACTCTTGCTACGAAGAGAACGAGTGCCGAGAACTTAGCACCAGGCGTTGACCCTGACGCGCTTGTATGCGAGCCTTACGCTAACCCGTTCAGGACTTATCCGCTTGGAATGGACTACGAGAGATTCAAGGCGTTGATTTCTGACGGAGTTGACTGCTACATTCTCAACACCGGCAACTTCATGGGCAAGCCTGTAGGCAAAGAGAACACTCTCATGATTATCGAGAGAATCGTAGAAGGTAAAGCGGAGTGGAAACCGTTTGGGAAATTGTCGGGCATCAAGACGATGGAGATTCCGGGATTCGTTGCTGACCTGAACGATGAGAGCTACAGAACGCAGTTGAAAAAGCGTTTCCAGGACAGATTGAACTTCATCAACTCAAGAGACACCGAGAGAGGCGGAATTGATAAACTTCCTGCCGATGCTCACGAGGCTGTTGAGAAACTCATTGCCGAGATTGGCTAGAGTTTGAAGCCTGAAACCCCTGTACATAATCCCCCCTGATGAGAGTCAGAGGGGAATTTATTGTATTAGTCATGATATTACAGCCCGAAGAAATCGAACGTGAAAGTATGCGCATAATTCAAGAGGCAATCGGTGATTTTCCCTGTCACCCCGAAAACCTCCCTGTCATTAAACGTGTCATTCACGCAACAGCGGACTTTGATTTTCTTCACACATTGACATTCACGCCCAATGCCGTCAATCTCGCACGCAAAGCCTTAGCCGTCAACACTCCCGTAATCACTGATACGCTCATGTTAGCGTCAGGCATCACGAAGCGTTACGGAACAAAAATAATCTGTCATGTCTCAGACGAAAGCGTCAAAAAAGAATCTCTCTCACGTAAAATCACACGCTCAGTCATCAACATAGAGCATTGCGTCCGTGATTACCCGTCAGCAGTCTACGCAATCGGCAACGCTCCAACAGCATTGATACGGCTCTGTGAACTGATACGAGACGGCAAAGCGAGTCCGGCTCTTGTCATCGGAGTCCCTGTCGGCTTCGTCAACGTCATTGAGGCAAAAGAAATGTTAGCCTCACTCACATCAACGCCAAGCATAATCGCTCACGGCAGAAAAGGCGGTACAACAGTCGCTTGTGCAATCGTCAACGCGATACTTTACGGACTGGGATAACAACAGGCACCTGTGCGGCAGCGGCGGCTAAAGCATCAGCTATATTTCTCGTTTCCGGCGAAGCTCCGAACTCAGTAACCGTCAAAAATCTCGAAGGCCGTGAATTTTCACTGTCAACTTTTCGTGAAGGCAATCGTTTTACGGTGATAAAAGATGCCGGAGATGATAAGAGCGATGTTACTGACGGAGCGGAAATTTCAGCACTTGTCGAACTTGCTGACGGTGAGAACGAGATCGCATTCATCGCCGGTGAAGGTGTAGGGACTGTTACTCTTCCCGGTCTGAAAATCCCAGTCGGCCAGCCAGCAATCAATCCCGTTCCAAGAAAGATGATCGCTCTCGCAGTCCGTGAAGTTATCCCGAAACGTTCGCTCAAAGTAACAGTGTCAGTCAAAAACGGTGAAGAACTCGCCAAACGCACATTCAACCCCCGACTAGGCATCGTTGGAGGAATTTCGATCTTAGGCACAACAGGAGTCGTGAAGCCCATGAATGAGCGTGCGATTTTGGATTCACTGACGCTTGAGATGAGCATGATACGTTCACTCGGTTACGATGAAATTTTTGTTACTTTTGCCGGAACAGGGGAGAAAATTGCTCGCAGGAATTTTCACATTGAAGGGCGCAACGTGATTCAGTGTGTGAATTATCCCGGCCATGTTCTTGACGAGGCGGAGAGATTCGGTTTCACTCGTGTGATAATCTGCGGTCAGCCCGGAAAACTGCTCAAAGTAACGGCAGGAAGTTTCATCACACACAGCAAAGCATCTGACGGAAGACTTGAAGCACTCTGCACTCATCTAGCCTTGACGGGAGCATGTCAGAACGTCATAGCCAGTGTCTACCGCAGCAACACAACGAGCGAGGCAATAGAAATCATAAAGAGCGGACATCTCGAAAAAGTTTGGGATAATATAGCGGAGGCGACATGGAAAAGATGCGCCGAAAGAGTCAACAAAGCTGTGAAAATTGACGTGATTTTTTTTGACACTGAAGGGAAAATTTTGGGAGCATACCATGACGAATGAAATTGTTATTGCCGGAGCAGGTACGGGAGAGATGACACTGACTCAGGAAGTGAAGAACGCTCTCGATGATGCTGATGTTGTGTTTGCTGACAGGAGGTTGGCGGAATTGATTCCAGTCGGCAAAAAGATTGTTGACATAAAGAATTTTGCTGACCTAGAAAATGAATCGGGAAAAATTTTGCTTCTTGTTTCAGGTGATGCAGGGTGCTTCAGTCTCTTGACGGTTGTGAAAAGAAAGTTTCCCGGTAAAAAAATCACAGTCATTCCCGGAATAAGCTCGCTTCAAGTCATCTGTGCTAAGGCAAAAGAGACGTGGCAGGACGCGAAAATTCTTTCAGGACATGGCCGGGCGTTGAAGGAGTCGACATTTTTGACGACAGTTGAAAGAAACAGGCTGACAATTCTTTTCTGCGACAGTAAAATTTCTCCTTCGTGGGCGTGTGAAAAGCTGTTATGCCTTGACGTTGAAGTAGTGATAGGCTCATGCTTGGGCGGAGAGAATGAGAGAATTTTTCAGGGGAGTCCTCGTGATTTTGCTGACACTGAGTTTCCGTCTCTGTCGATAGTGCTTGTGAGGAACGAGAATCCTTATGTCCCTGAACGACTGCACTTGAGGGACAAAGATTTTCATCGTGAGGGAAACATCGTGATGACGAACGAGTCAGTCAGAGCCGTAATAATGTCAAGGCTTGGGCTTAGAGCCGACTCTGTTTTTTGGGACATAGGCTCAGGGTCAGGAAGTATAAGCGTGAGTGCAGGCAATGAGTTTCCGTTTGCTGACGTTCACGCAGTCGAGATGAATCCAACGGCAGCAGAGTTGACCGCAAGGAACGCCATGAAATTTCATCTTCACAACGTAACGATACACAACGCACGAGCCCTTGAAGTTTTCGACACACTGCCAGTTCCGACTCATGTTTTCATCGGAGGGACTGACGGTGAACTTTCTGGAATACTTCAACGATTGAAGCCTCCTGTCCGGGTAGTCATTGCGTGCGTAACGATTGAGACTTTCACGGAAGCCTACGAAATCATGAAGAGATGGGAAAAATTCGAGGCTGTTCAGATTTCGGCAGTGTCAACAAAAAATCTGACTCCTTCACTGACAATGATGAAAGCCAACAACCCCGTAATGATTCTCAGTGCGGAAAAATCTACTTTTCCGGCGAATAATCCCACTTAATGCTGGCCATTTTGCGTTCTTTGAGATCGTATGTTATATCCGCGCCGATACGTACCAGCTTGATTGACCTGCTCACTTTGTCGACCACAAGAACGGTCATAACGTCAACAGCCCTTGTGTTGGGTGTTCTCACCAAGTCTGAATATCTGCTCAATGCTCCGTGTACCGCGCAAGCAAAGCGTAGTACAAGTTGAGCAGGATATTTTTTGCTTCTTGATACCAAATCTCTGTGGCGATGTCCGGCAATCCAGCAGACAAAATCACCTTTTCCGCGTGATGTGTAATCACATTTCACACGTATTGTCTCAGCAAGGCCAGTGCTTTCCTTTGGGACATATGTTTTCTCGAAACGGCTGCCCAGCCTCCATGCTTCGATTATGTCCAGAACTACTCCGTCCTGTCCATAAGGGTTCTTGTCTGTGCTGTATCCAGCGCCGATTTTGCCCTGAGTAAATGTGTTCTTGATAGAAGCTGTTCTGAAATCTACATCATGAAGCATTATGACCAGACTGTTGCCTGAAGGAATTTTTCCGAGTTCGTTTATCAGCCACGAGATTTGTTCCTGTCCGAAGTACGGTAGCACTCCTGTGTAGATAAACTCACCTTTTTTGTCTGTCTTCTGCGGAGGAAGGTAGCCATCAAGAGCAATCAGCGTTACGCCGTACTGTTCCCAGTCGACACGGTAATATGCTTTCTTGAGATTGGGAATGCCGATTTTGTTAGACACAGGCTTTATATACTTGTTGAATATGGCTTCAGTTGTCGCTCCTTTTTGTCTGGAACTGCCTTTACCCAGCTCGTGATTCCCTTTCACCGTGTAAAACGGCTTAGTGCTGCTCCTCAATGCGTCCGCATACCATGCTATATTCTGCGTGAAATTGTTGTTTATGTCACCAAGACAACAGCCGCAGTCTACAGCTTCCAGTCCGTTAAGGTACTTGATACACGTTTCTATCCTTTCTGCTTGATGGTGAACATCAGTTATGCAGAGCATAGCGAACTGTTTCTGCCGCGTTCACCGCAAGCACAATGTCTTCAGGTATGCCCGAAACATCATTCTGCGCTGCGCCGAAACACATTCCAGACATCAGCAATACAGCCAATGCCGCAATTAAAATCCTCTTAATCTTAATCACACTGAAACACCTCATTTCCGAAATTAAGTATCATTTTATCACTTGACAAAAATGAACAAAAGTTTAGTTTTAAGTTTTTAACGAAACTATATTTACAAATTTAATGCTGACGGTTATAATACGTTCCGTTGAAAAATTTTGATTACGAAGGAGTTTTTATCATGAAGAAATTTGCAGCAGTCCTCGCAGTTCTCGCTCTCACAGCCGGAATCGCATTCGCTGACGGCCTCAACATCTCGAAGCCCGAA
Organism: uncultured Synergistales bacterium; assembly: GCA_905233215.1. Taxonomy (GTDB): domain Bacteria; phylum Synergistota; class Synergistia; order Synergistales; family Aminobacteriaceae; genus JAFUXM01. The sequence continues at coordinate 26,598 of CAJODC010000011.1, read as the reverse complement.
CAGTTCGTGAACTACAAGATCGGAACTCAGCGCGGAACAATCGCTGAAGGCATCGCAAAGAATATGCTCGGTGAAAAAGCCAAAGAACAGCTCACTACCTACGAGAAAGCAACAGACGTTGTACAGGCATTGAAGGTCGGAAAGATTCAGGGAGCAATAATGGACGAGGCACCAGCGATTCAGTTCGTGAAGAATAATCCTGATACCCTCAAGATACTTCCTGATGCTCTCACTGTCGAACAGTACGCAATCGGTTTCAAGCAGGGCAACAAGGAATTATTGGATCAGGTCAACAAAGCCCTCGCTGAAATCAAAGCTGACGGCTCACTTGAAGCGATAATGCTGAAGTACAAAGAAGATCCTACAGTGGCAAAACCCGAAGACATTGACCTTCATGTCGGCGCAAAAGGCGGAAAGTTGTATCTCGGAACAGAGTCGGGCTTCCCTCCCTATGACATCAAGGTCGGCGATGGTTACACAGGGATTGACATTGAGATGTGCGCTCTCATCGCTGGCAAACTCGACAAGGAACTCGTGATCATCGCTTACCCGTTCGACTCGCTCTTCATGGCCGTGAACTCAGGGAAAGTAGACATGATTTGCGCCGGTATCACCGTCAACGAGGAGCGCAAAATGTTCACCGACTTCTCAGAGCCCTACGAGGATGCAAAGCAGGTTGCACTCGTTCTCACGAAAGATTACAAGGCCGAGTAACATTCAACAACAACTCCCCCGGCGCAATGTCAGGGGATTTTTTTTTCACTGCTATTGACACCGGCAAAATTAAGGCTATAATGTTTGACGTAACGAACAAATGAAGAACGCATTAAACGTGAAAATTCTTACACCTGCAAGAAGATTTTTCACTGAAGGATAATTACCCCTCGTTCTTGTTCGATCGTTGAATAGTTTTACCCCCCTCAATGGACTATCCCCCGCTTCAATAAGTGGGGGCTTTCTAGTTCATCATTACTAGCACCGCGCATTTTCGCTCAGTGTGATAGCGATTCCGATTGCAATTAAGACAAATTTTATTCTGCGCAAACGTTAATTTTTCTGCGCAAACATTTGTTGACATCTCTATGATTTTGTTGTAACTGTTGTAATAATAGACGGCGTAATTTCTTAATCAGGAGGCATTTTCATGAAACGTTTATTAGCTTTATCGCTGGTATTGGCAGTGCTGCTTTCATCGGCGGCATTCGGTGCAGTTCGGGACTTCGGAAAATTCACCGTCAATGTTCCGAAAGGCTGGAAAGTGGATCATGAAGGCTCAAGAGTTACACTGATGAAAGGCCGTATGATCATGGAAATCGTTGTTGAGTCAAAAGGCGGAAAATCACTCGATAACATCGCCAAAGAAATCGCAGAGCAATACGGCTCAGATGACATGGAAGACATAGAGGACTATTACGTCTTCACATACACAGAGGACGGCGTAGAATGCTTCGGCCGACTCTCCAATCCCAAAAAGGGAAGCTATCTGCTTGTTCTGATGTGCCCCCATGACAATGACGCAATGTTTGACATTGAAGAGTCAATCAAAGTGAAGTAATCACAGAAAGGGAAAATCCGTTATGAAACGTTTAACGGCAGCGGCTGTGTTATTGCTCGTTCTTTCGGCAATGTCAGCGTCAGGAGCGGAACAGGTATTCGGAAAATTCACAGCAGGAAGCCATGAAGTATTCGTAAGAGTCCGCAACAATGAGAGCATGAGAGCGGTTGATTACGCCCGCAGAAATTCTCATCTCAAAGGTACTCACGTTCTCAGAAGGTTTGAGAGCCTGAGCAGGTAATTTCTAGGAGGTGTTCTCGTCATGAAACGTTTGATACTCATAGCCATAGGGCTTGCCGTTATTATTACGGCTTCAGCGGCATTAGCGGCAGTTCAGGATTTCGGAGAATACACTGTCGATGTCATTGACGGCTGGACTGCCGTACCAAAGGGCGAGACTGTCTACTTCGTCAAGAATGATAACTCCGCTTCTTGGTCAATGACGATCAGTCAGCTTCCGGACAACGCTAATTTGGAGCAGTACACAAAAGACGTTATGAAACAGCTTAACGGCTCAGGCTTCAAATTTGACGGCAAAAGCTACCAGTTCCAATTCAAAAACCCAAACGGACAAAAAACTGATGTCGTAATAATAACTCTGGGCGGAAAAAAGTTCATGCAGTGGGGGATAACTGGAGCAGAAACAGCCGGTAAAGAAATCTCGCAGTTAATCGACAGTCTTACCCCGAAAAAATCTTCCGACAGCACAGTGAAGACACTCAACACAAAATACTTCACGTTCACTTTGCCAAAAGGCTGGGACGGCTTCGAGATTGACGAAACCTCCGTGAAGGTTGAGAATGATGACGAAACCGCTTCAATGTACGTTGAGATTGCTGACCTCGAAGACTGGGAGCCTGACGAACTAGCTGAGTTCTACGCAAAGGAACACAACGCTAAAGACCTCAAAAATGACGGCGGGACCTACTCATTCTCCTACGAGGAAGACGGAAAAATCAATGTCGCTACTCTCGGGATCAGCGGAAAAGTCTACGTTCTCATCATTCAGACCGCTAAAGACAAAGCCGGATTTGATGAGATCGCTAAACTTCGCGGCTTCATCAATCGGAAATAACAGGTAGGACTCAATCATGAAACGTATACTTTCAGCACTATTGTTGACGCTCATTCTTGCCGCTTCGGCATTCGGACTCAGCGACTCTGAATATCTGCGTCTGAAAAAATCAAACGCCGATTTCGCACGAGCTGACAGGAATTTGACTCAGGTCTGGAAACGCCTTCAGGATCGTATGCCGGGCTGGGCGTTTAGGATTTTGCGTGATGAACAGCGTGAATGGATTGACGGCTGGCGCGATGAAGATGCCCGAATGTACATGGAGCAGGGATATTCACGAGCTGAGGCGTACACATTGGCGACAAATGACCGTGCTGAATATCTCCCGAAAAGGGCCCGGCACATCGTCAAAGAAGGAAGGTAATTGCCCTGTGCAGGCTCTCTCCGTAATTTTCTTTCACACAGCTCAACGGGGAGAGCCTTTTTTTGTACAGTCATTCAGCGTTGCAGTGAAAAACTATATCAACCGAAAATACATTCTTCTCCGCAGTGATATTCATTGACCCGTCATAACGGCTCACAGTATTCCTCACTGATGTGAGGCCTATTCCGTGTCCTTCTCGGTCTGGACGGGGAAGGCCGTTTTTCCTGAACTTTATTTTTCCGATGTAAGGGTTATCAACCGAAAGCCCTATTATTGTTTCTGAAAGCAGCGATGATATTACTGTTATGTTCCGGCATTCAGGCGATAATTTTTTCACAGCTCTCAGAGCGTTCTCAAGAAGATTTCCCAGCACCACACAATAATCAGACTCCTTCATCGGCAGATCGTGAGGCAGAGTCATATTCCATTCAATTTTTGTCGACTGTGATTCAGCAAACGCCGTGTAATGTGAGGCTACAGCGTCAACGGCTGAATTATCGCAGTATCCAGTGTAATTCGTCTCCGTTCCTTCGCTGAACTGTTCAAGATAATTCTGAAGCTCATTGAATTTCCCGGCCACTGAAAGCTGAGTTATCACTAATATATGCTGCCGAAAATCATGCCTCAATGCCCGGGTCTCTTCCATGTAGCCTCGCAGTTCCTCGTAGCGTTTTCCCTCCATCATGAGAAGCGTGTTTTCCTGCTGAAGTTTTGCTCCCTCTGTGAGCTTGAGTGCGGTCCACCAGAATACATGATACAGAAGCAATATCATCATCAGAATCAGCCACAAGAATATCAGCGCAGCAGGCCGTAATCTTCCTACCATCGCCAAGTCAGGGTGAATAGGTATCGACCACAGCATTAACACAGTCATGAACAGCGGCACAAGAAACAGGAAATCCCACACGGAATCAATATATTTCTGTCTCATCAGCATAGGGAGCTTAACACAAAGAGTCTTGAAGAATATTCCGCCGATTAACAGCACAAGAGCGGTATTAACTACGCTTGACTGAAGGGTGAAAAGCCCGGCGGTGTGCCAGATTTCATTCTCAGCTTCAAGAGGTGCCATTATGAAAACGGTATAAAGAGGACAAAACGCACAGAGCATTACGGAGTTGAAGAAGCAGAATAATTTTCTCCCTGTGCTAGCGTCAATAATCATGATATAGACTATGAAGAAGAGAATTGAATACGGTATCATAATGAACGCGCTGTTAAAAAAGAATTTTGCCCTGAGATACGCGCCAAACGTAACGAAAAGCACAAGCAAAATTCCACCGCTGACATACGCCAGCCATGATTTGAATCTCAGATCGTTAAGAACGGGCAGAACCGCGAAAATTACAGCAGGAATTATTATCGCAAACTCAAGAATATATCTCAGCGTCAAATTTTCAGCCATCATCAACTATTGCTATACTCAGCTCCAATGACATCATCATACAGTATTTTCACTGCGCTAACGTAGTCTTTATCCTGAACGCCGATGATAATGTTCAGGCCGTCAGCACCGTGATCTATCATACGAACATTTATTCCCGCCCGAGACAACGGGGAGAATATACGCTCAAACCTTCCGGCTTCCTCACGCATTCCCTCGCCTATGGCTGTTATGAGAGACAAATCTTTTTCCACTGCTACGGAATCAGGCTCAATCGTCTGATTTATTTCATCAATGATCTGTTTGTAATGAAGAATGAACATCTGAGACTTCACGACAACGGAGATTTTATGTATTCCTGACAAGCAATGCTCACAAGGAACGTTATACTTTGAGAAAATCCCGAAAAGTTTCTCACCGAATCCGTGCTGCTTGTTGAGGCTGTATTTCTCGATGTGTATGATGTAGAAATTACGCCGTCCAGCTATGCACACGGCAGAATTGCGTTTAGCACCTTCGGGGAGATTCGCGCTTATCGTCATTCCGCCGTCGTCAGAGTCATTGAGGCTCTGAATCCTTATAGGTATTCCAGCTTCCTTCAGCATGAATAAAACGCCGTCATTCACGGTGAATATTCCGCAGTAATTCAGCTCTGAAGCCTCAGAGTATGTCATGTTCCGTATGATTTTGGGATTGGGTATCACTGAAGTGTCTGTGCTGTAAGCCTTTACCGTTTCGCTCCACTTCTCGAACATGTCAGCGTTGACCGCCCGTGCCACGATAGCACCGGTTGAGTCGCCGTCGCCGCGAGGGAATGTCTTTGTCTGTCCGTCAGGCAGTGAGCCGTAGAAGCTGGGAATTACCGCCCGTTCAAGGCGTGAGAGTTTTGCTTTTGACTCGGTGAATGTTTTTGACTCGTTCAAAGTTCCGTCATTGTTGAAGAATACTATTGATGAAGCATCGACAAATTCCCAGCCAAGAATGTTCGCAATGATTTTTCCCATAATGAACTCTCCCCGGCTGGCTATGTAGTCAGAATTTTTCCCTGACAATAAATCACCTTTAAGCGCGGAAATTTCCGAGTCGATGTCAAACCGGGCTCCGAGTTTGTCAGAAAGGAGCCTGAAATGTTCCGAGACTGCCGACAATGGGCCGCTGTAATCCTCATGCCTGACGAATGCTGAATGACACATCATCAGCAGGTCAGTAATTCCAGCCTCTCCCGGACTTCCAGCCGGAGCCGAAGCGATGACATAACGCCGTGAAGTGTCAGAACGTAAAATTTCCACCGCCTGCCTGATTCTGTCAGCTGAGGACATGATGCTTCCGCCGAATTTTGAGACAATGACCACGTATAAAACCTCCCGATTTCGGATTGCTCTATTATCTCAAGAAGCATATCTATTTTGAAGATGCTCAAGCCTACATTCGCGCAAAAAAAATAACGTTTACGCTGAAATTTTTAGAGCAGGGGGGATTTACCGTTCTGAACGTTGATGGTCTAAGGGCTCTAATCAATCGTCCAGCGCAGCAAATATTCCTTCAGACGGTCAAAAATCTGCATGACTATGACGAGAATTAGTACCATAAACAAAAATCCTCCCCAAGCATGATCATACAAACTGAAATCCGTATACTTTTTGACAAAGAAACCCATTCCATAACGAGAGCCGTACATTTCAGCATATACAAGCATGACAAAAGTACTACGCAGTGAATTTACGAAACCGGCTAAAATTGAAGGACTTGCGGCAGGCAGAATAACTTTTGTGATTTTCTTCAGTCCTTTTAACTCAAGAGTTGCGGCTTTATCAAGGTAACGTTTATCAATCGTCATAATTCCCGTTATAGTGGCGAAAAGCGTGGACCAAACCGTACCGTAAACGATTAGAAATACAGAAGCTGTCCAAAAATCCGGAGCAAGCAGAAGCACAAAAGGTGAAAGCAAAATCGAAGGTACAACGCTGAAGATGTAGAGAATTGGGTGCAAAATTTCTCTTAGTGTAGCGTTACGGCCGAGAATAATCCCGACCGTAAGAGCTAACGTAAGCGAAATCAAAATTGACGGTACCATCATTCCCAAAGATGACAGAAGATTCACGAGCATGAGGTCTTGATTCTTGTGAAAGGCTTTAGTTATTGCGCTCACTTTTGGGAACAAAAAAGGGTTGACTAAATTGTTCTCCGTTGCGTAATAATACAAAATCCCTATCCCGATAATCAGAAACGCACTGATCAAATTTAGTATGAGTCGTTTCATCATCAATTTTGATTCCTTTATGGATTGTTACAGCCTGTCGTTTTCCTCGAAGAACTTTTTCATCTTCTCGTAAAATTCAGGCGCTTCGTTCCCATATTCTTCGGCTGCTTCCTTGAGGGCTGTCTCATAGATTTCGGTGTTCACATGATCGAGAATGTTGATCTCTTTCGCTGTCTCGCTCAAAAATCCTGTAGCGTCAAGAATCTTCCATGCTCTGACGATTGACTTCAACAGAGGATCAGCACTCACTCTGTAATGCTCATCGAACATATAAGCCTCGACAAATTCTTTTTCGGCTCTAATCTTCTCAGCGTGCCACACAACGGCTTCTTCCTTGTGAGTCTCGTAGTAACTCTGCGCTCTGAGCAATGCCTTCAAGATCAATTTGATCGTGATGGGATTGTTCTTGATAAATTCCGTCTTCGCTTCCATGCGGCAGCACGAATAAGCAGGCATAATGTCGCTCATGTAGCACATAATATCAAGAGTATCCTTGTTCACGTTCTTGATTGCGTAATTCTGCTCAGTGCCCTGCAAAGCGTAATCAACTTCGCCTTTAAGCACAGCAGCGAGAGCATCGTTATAGCTGGGTATAACGATCCATTCGAGAGCCTCAAGAGGTTTCTCATAGCCAGCGTCCATAACTGCACCTGTTAAAGCGAAATAACTCGGATTGCAGGCGAATTTTTTTCCGACAAGGTCTTTAACGCCGTTCCATTTCACGCCCTTTTTGGCTATGATAGGCATTGCTCCTGTCATCATGTGTCCGCCGAAGATCGTTATATCAACTCCGGCTGCGATCTGCTGTAAAGGATTGCTGGTGCCTGCGTTTGAAACAACATCAACCATTCCTGCCGACAACAGACCCATAGCCGACATGACAGCAGTTGCGGGAACTTCGACAAGTTTAATGCCGACTTCATCGAAGTAGCCTTTCTTTTCAGCGATGGTGAGCAGGACATTTCCGCTCGCTCCGCTGTTCCAACGTACAGTTGAAGTCTCTGGGACTTCTTTTGCCATGACAGCACTTGAGAAACTCAAGAGGACTGCAAAAATGAATAACGCCGATAAAAACTTCTTCATATTATTGTACTTCTCCTTCCGTGAATTTATGCTTATCCGAAAAATTCGGTTAGCATCATGATAAAGCGTGAGAGGCAACGTCTTTATTGATCTGCCGTATTAACTCGTTGCGCAACCTCAGAATCTCGATGTCCTCAAATTGTTTTTCACGTGTAGTTTCAGGGACTGAACATTCATAAATTATTCTTCCCGGAGACTGTCCCAAAACAATTATTCTGTTCGCCAAAAGTATTGCTTCATCAACATCATGAGTAACAAAAATTATTGTTTTCTTTGGGTTTTGTTTTGTCCATAAATCCATCAGCATATCTTGAAGCCTCGCTCGTGTTACGGCATCTAAGGCTCCAAAAGGTTCGTCCATCAATAAAATTGAAGGTTCTATCGCAAATGCCTGAGCTATTGCGCACCGCTGCTTCATTCCTCCTGAAAGAGCTTTCGGCAGTTTTTTGTAGATTGACGAGTTTAGCCCGACTTGTTGAAGAGCCTGCAATGTTTTTTCTTTGTATTGATTTTTGGGCCAGTCTTTGAATTTTTGTTCCAACGCAAGCCTGATATTTTCTCCTGCTGTCATCCAAGGGAAAAGCCCGTAATCTTGAAACACAACGCCTCTGTCAAGACTTGCGCCTTTTATCGGCTTAGAATTGAGTAAAATTTCGCCGGTAACAGGTTTCTCAAGTCCGGCAATTAAACGTAAAAGAGTGCTTTTTCCGCAGCCTGACTGACCTAATATACAGACGAACTCACCTGCTTTGACTTGAGCGTTTATATCCTTCAGTATCATGATACTGTCATCGGAATATCTGAAAGATAAATCAGCAATTCTTATACCATCTTCAACTATCGACATACCATAAAAACCTCATTAGTTTCTCCACGTATATATCACTGAAATCTTCCTAGCCTGATCGTTTTTTACCATCGCCCTGCGAATTATCAAAAATATACGCAACAGAATCAATTCCCCTGATTCTGCGCCATAGAGATTACTCTTTTTACTATATAATTTCACAAATTGTATGGCTATTATACAGTTTTAACGACTCGAAATTTAACAGTGCCGAACAGCCTCATTCTGTTTTGACTTCTGCATTGATTTTGACGGAAAAATACGGTAAGGAGGATTTGCGTGAAACACAAGCTGCGGTGTTCTGACGATGATAACAAAAAAACCGCCTTGTGAGCGGATTTTCGTATTCCTTCTGAATGGAGATAAGGGGATTCGAACCCCTGACCTCTTGAATGCCATTCAAGCGCTCTCCCAACTGAGCTATATCCCCTTGAACAACGGCAAGAATTATACGCAATTACCCCGCTAAATGTCAAGGCAATCACGGAAAATTTTGCACTGTAACACAATCTGTGATATATTTCTTTCGCACAGGCTCTCCTGTTCGGCCTTAATGCTGACGGGGAACTAAGAAGCCAATACTCTGAATCTATTTGCATACAACAATCAGGGTCAGGCTTGCAACAAAATGAGCCGCCCTGATTTTTTATGCGACTCACCAAAAGCTGCGGCATATCTCGAAAGGAGGAGGAATTTTTGCCCGGCAACGAAGAAAATACACCGCGCATAAATCAGGAGATAACTTCATCACAGGTTCTCTTGGTTGACGAAAATGGTGTGAAAGTTGGAATCACTAGCACTATTGATGCCATTCGTATGGCGCAGGAACAGTCCTTAGACCTTGTTGAAGTAGCTCCGCTGGCTCAGCCCCCAGTCTGTCGAATAATGGACTATGGGAAGTACCGCTACCAGTTACAGAAAAAGGAAAAGGACGCAAGAAAGAAACAGAAAGTTCAAGAACTCAAGGAAATCAAAATGAGGCCGAAAATTGATGATCACGATTTTGACTTCAAGACTAAGGCCGTCAGACAGTTCCTTGAGAAAGGGCACAGGGTGAAAGTCTCGGTGTTCTTCAGAGGGAGAGAGATGTCTTTCTTGGACAGGGGCGAGGAAGTTTTGAACCGAGTCATGGCCGAATGCGAGGACGTTGGGAAATGCGAGTCGAAGCCCGTCATGGAAGGCCGTTACATGAGACTCCTTCTCACGCCTCAGACAGGCACCTCAAGCCCTAAGCAGTCATCAAAAACGAAAGGGGAAGAACAATAAAAAATGGCCAAACAGAAATTGAAATCACATTCAGGCGCAAAAAAACGTTTCTTCAAAACAGCTTCAGGCAAATTCGCCTACAGAAAATGCAGCAGGTCTCACATTCTCGTTCACAAAAAGCCTTCACGTATGCGCAGACTCAAAGAGACTGGCTACGTAACTGAGACACTCACAGAGCAGATGAGGCATCTGCTCCCCTACGACTAGAAAGGAGAATGAGGGACCATGAGAGTTAAAGGCGCATCACAGAGCAATAACAAGCGCAAAAAATTATTCAGCATCACAAAAGGTTACTGGGGTCAGCGCAAAAATGTTTACCGCAGAGCAAGAGAAGCATATCTGGCAGCACTCTCACGCGCTTATGGCGACAGAAAGCGCAAGAAAAGAGATTTCCGAAAACTCTGGATCACCAGAATCAGCGCAGCAGTCAGAGCCGAAGGAATGAGCTACAGCGTTTTCATGAACGGTCTCAAAAAAGCCGGTATCACTCTCAACCGCAAAATGCTCTCCGAACTGGCAATCAATGACGCAAAAGCTTTCAGTGATTTAGTCGCAAAGGTAAAGGCCGCTAAGTAATGCCGGAAGATATTAACGTTAAAACCGTGAGGGATTCTTTCGCCGAGTCCCTCGCTTCAGCTTCAACTCTTCAGGAATTAGACGAAATCCGCGTAAAATTCACAGGCAAAAAAGGCACACTCACACAATTACTTCGTTCACTCGGAAAATTACCGCCCGAACAGAGAAAATCAGCAGGTCAAGAAGTCAATACCCTTCGTGATGAAATCGAACGGGATTTAGAAGTTACCGGCAGGAAAATCAGAGACGCTGAGAACGAAAAGCATGAAGTCTCAGAACGAATCGACGTAACTTTACCCGCAAGAGGAAGAACGTCAGGAGCTTTTCACCCGGTATTGCAGACAATGCACGAGATCGCCGACATCATGCAGGGACTCGGCTATTCGGTAGCGTCAGGCCCTGAAATCGAAGAGGACTTCTACAACTTCGAGTGTCTCAATGTTCCCAAGTGGCACCCGGCTAGAGACATGCAGGACACTTTCTATCTTCCTGACGGCAGACTCTTACGCACTCACACTTCACCCGTCCAAGTCAGATCAATGTTAAAGTACGGCGCACCGCTCAGGATCGTTTGTCCCGGAAAAGTCTACAGGCGCGACAATGACACGACTCACTCGCCGATGTTCAACCAGATGGAAGGACTGTTAATCGACAAAGACGTACCGTTCAGCGAAATGAAAGGCACAATGTCGGAAATGTTGAACGCATTTTTCGGAAAGACTTTGCGCTATCGTTTCAGAGCAAGTTACTTCCCATTCACTGAGCCTTCAATGGAACTTGACATCGAGTGTGTCGAATGTTCCGGCCATGATGAACACTGCCGTGTCTGTCACGGTACAGGCTGGCTCGAAGTCGTCGGAATGGGCATGGTTCACCCGAATGTCATCAGGGCAGGCAAAATTGATCCCGACAAGTATAACGGCTTCGCTTTCGGTATCGGTCTCGATAGAATGGCAATGCTGAAATACGGCATCGGTGATTTGAGACTGCTCTTTGACGGGAATGTTTCTTACTTCATGTCAGGATTCGGAGGTGCTGAGAAATGTTAGTTTCGCTTGAACTTCTCAAGAATTTTATCGACATTGAACCTTTGGGACTGACTCCCGAAGAATTAGCAGAGAGACTCACTTTCTCAGGCTCAGAAGTCGAAGGCATAACCTACACAGCCGGGAAGATGCGCGGAGTCGTGGCAGCAAGAATTGACGCTCTCGAAACTCACCCGTCAGAACAGAAATATTCAGTCGCTCATCTCAACACAGGAACGGGCGAACATGTCTGTGTTACCAGCGCACACAACATGAAGAAGGGCGATATGGTCTTCTACGCCGGTGAAGGCTCAACGCTTCCTGACGGTACTGTTATGGGAACGAGAGACTTTCACGGCGTTCTCAGTTACGGAATGATGCTCAGTGCCGAAGAGCTTGGACTTCATGACGTTGACGACCCTTCAGGACTCTTGATACTCCCGAACAACGCAAGGCCGGGAGACATGGCCGAGAGTCTCTATCACATCGGAGACGTTATACTTGACGTTTCGATTACTCCTAACAGGGGCGACACTTTGAGCCTTCTCGGAATGGCAAGAGAGATTAAAGGCTTGTACCCTAAATCAACCCTCAAGACTCCCGAATGGTTACGCCCCCTGAAACAGGATAAAGAATGGACGGAGGACTTCGGGAAAATTTCGCTTCCCGACAAAGACTGTTACGCCTACAGACTCGGACTCGCTACGGGAGCGACTATCGGTGACTCACCGTTGACAGCGAAAATTGATCTCGCTCATCTCGGAATGAGACCCATCAACAACGCCGTTGACGTTACGAATTATGTCATGCTCATGCTGGGTCAGCCCCTTCACGCTTTCGACCTCAACACTTTACCGGCAAGAGAGATAATAGTCAGGTCAGCCCATGAAGGCGAACACATGATGACTCTTGACGGCAAGGACAGAATTTTGACCGAACGCGACATGCTCATCACAAGCGGAGGAGAGGCCATCGCTTTGGCTGGCGTAATGGGCGGTGAACAGACAGGAATACACGATGACACAAGCACTATCGTTATTGAGAGCGCAAGTTTCTCACCGATAAGAGTCGGCCACACTTCAAGGAGACTCGGCATAAACTCTGAAGCGGCGTTCAGATTCTCAAGGACTGTAGATCCTTCGTTGAGCAAATCGGCTCTCATGGCCGCTACTGCTCTGATGCGCGACTGGTGCGGAGCTGTTGTCGACTATAAGCCCCTGTCGGCAGAAAACGAAATCAAGCAGCCGAGTCCCGTAACGTTGACACGTAAAAAGCTCTCGGTCTATCTCTCTTGGGACAACATGAACGAGGCCGCCAAAATCCTTGAGGGCTTCGGAATTTCTCAGGTCAAAGACAACGGAGACTCACGCTCATTCATGCCTCCTACTTCGAGACCTGACATAACGATTGAGGAAGACTTGATCGAGGAGATCGGGCGTTACAGGGGTTACAACGACACTGAGGAGAAACTGCCCGGAGAGATGCCGAAGCGTGCCGATGTAGGACAGTCGATGAGACTCGCCGGTTTCGTCCGTAACACATTGATACCGAGAGGATACACTGAAGTTTTGACTTACAGCTTTTTGCCGGAGGACTTCCCCGAAAAGTTACGGCTCAATCCCGATGACGTTCGCGCAAAACCTCTCACTCTCGCCAATCCTATAAGCCGTGATCAAATGGCAATGAGAACGATGTTATTGCCCGGCCTGCTTTCGGGACTCAATGTCAGCGTAACATCAGGCTGGCGTGAACCTGTGAGAATCTTTGAGCAGGGGCGTGTTTTCATCGGCGACAATGAACCCGAACACGCTGCCGGACTCGTCTTCAATGGTACTGACCCTCGCTCGTCAAACGGAAGCAGAAGCGATGACTTCTACAGCGTCAAGGCCGATGTCGAGTCGCTCATCACTTCACGGGGCTATAACGCTGAATTTGTCTCAGGCCATGAAAATTTCATGCACTCAGGACAGACGGCTGATATTTTTGTTGACGGAGTGAAAGTCGGTTTTGTTGGAAGATTGAAGCCCGCCATTGAGCAGGAACTTGATGTATCGGGCGTGTATGTCTTCGAGATTGACGTTACCGGGCTTTCTGAATGGAAAAAACCTGCGTTCACTCCTTCAAGTTCGTTCCCAGCGTCATTCAGGGACATTTCGCTTTTGGTCTCAATCGACAAGAGCAACGACAGCGTAATGAACGACATCAGGGAATGCGTGAAAGAGTCTGCCTCTGACGGGATCGTTCTTGAGGGCTTGAGGCTCTTTGACGTTTACACAGGAAAGGGAATCCCGGAAGGTTTCAGGAGTCTTGCCTACACTTTGACTTACCGTTCAAACGAAAGAACGCTCACGGTTGAGGAAGTCGAGACAGTTCATAACGCAGTCCGTGAAAATCTCAAGCGGAAAGGCTGCATAATACGATAGAGAATTTCACCTCTCTGCTACAATTAACGGAGAGGTGATTTTTTTATGGCCGCCAGTTTTAACGACACAGAATTTTTTGCCGACACTATTTTGAAGCGTGTTGAACAGCTCGTGAATGAACGCGATATTTTGCGCAGGGAACTTTCCAGGACTTCAACAGGAACTCTTGAACATGACAAGGCTTTTGTCAGAGCCTTTCAGAACAGCATAGCCGATAACGCAGCAGCTTCCGAGAAAATAGCAAGGCTTGAACACATGTTAATGATAAGGTGATAGGAAATGATGAGAAACGCACGAAATGTTTTTCTGACAATAGGCAAGGAAAGCTACACGGTGAATACGCCTCTTGATAACGATGAACTTGACAGGGTAAAAGCTATCATCAACGATGCCTGCGGTGAAATAGTCAAGGGAGCTAGACAGGAAGATTTATTGCTTGTTACCTGTCTGAGACTCGCTTACAGTCTTGACTCGGTCAACGGTAAACTCAAAAAAATTCTTGAGAAGATTGACGGATAATGTGATAGAATATCCCTGTCCGGCTCAGTGCGGCGGAAACCTGCGAACCGTGTCAGATCGGGAACGAGGCAGCACTAAGCAGAATTTTCCGGGTGCCATTGAACACCGGACACTTTACTGCTCAGATGCCTTGAATTTTCCTGATGATGAAATAAATTCCCGGAAAGAACAAAATCAAAAGTGCTTTCACAAAAATTTCTGGAGCTTCCTTCAGTGTGAAAAAACTTAATGCCCTGCGTAAAATTTTCACGTTCTTTTCATTGTGAGTGAGAGTCTTGTAGCTTGCTCTGTCATCTTTCATCACAGAAAGCGTGATTTCTCTGATTGAAGCATAAGGCATTAACACTCTTCCGGCCATGTCTTTGAGGGCTTTTGACTTAGCGTGTTCGGCAAGATATTCAGCCGTTGAGCGTTGAGCGTTCGTGTTGTGTTCGTAGCGTGAAATCTTCTTGTCCCTCGTGTCATTGCCTCGCAGAGATCCCATCTCGGCATGATGAACGTAAACGTAAAGAAATTCATCGGTAAAGCTGACACGTTCAGCCCTGCACATGACTCTTGTTACGAAGTCGACATCTTCGCCGGAATTGCAGCCCTCAAGAAACTTGATGCCGAACTTCCTCAGAAAGTCAGCGTCATACATACAGCACCATAACGGCAGTAAATATTTTCTCAGGATAATATCTTCACCGTTAAGCACACGGGGTTCACAGTCAGCCGAAATTATTTCAACATCGGGCCTTCCGTCGCAAAAATTGTCAACATAACCGCAGAATGAAACCTGACAATCGTTTTGTGTTACAGTCTCATGAAGAGATGACACGAAATTTTCACGCACAAAATCATCAGCATCAACGAAGCAGATATATTTTCCTTTTGCCGAAAGAATACCTCTGTTCCTCGAAGCACTTACGCCCTTATTGCGTTCGTTGGTCAGGATAGTGAAGTTTCGTTTTGATGACTGTAGAATTTCGCTGGCAATTCTCAACGTGTCATCACTCGAAAAATCATCGACAAAAATTATCTCAATGTTGTCGTAATCTTGAGCAATCACGCTCTCAAGACACGGCCTTAACCTTGAAGCGGCATTATAGGCCGGGATTATCACGCTGATTAAATTGTTCATGTTCGTAAAATTTAGCAAACTTCAAAAATCTCAAGTACGAGACATTTACGCTGTGAATGAAGCCCCACCAGCCCAGTAAAAAAAATCTGTCAAGCACGTAGAATTTCAAGAACTCAAGCGTTGAACAGCCCAATAATCTCCAAGCGGAATAATTTTTGCCCTGTTCAACTGAACGAGAAGCAAGCCTGTCCGACTCAAGATTGTATTTGTCGACAGCCTTATGAAGAGACATAAAAGAATAATGGTCTATCAGGTTTCTGCACTTTCCCTTTGTAGCGTTGTCCTTCGCTTTGACAACAGCGTCATGGCCGACAAGACCGCTCATCGTCCACGCCCTGCGGTTGTAGAGCCTTATCTGCTTGTAGTGCTTCACCCATCTGTTGGCGTGCCTCATTCCCGGGTATACTTCGCCTATCGGAAGAATGTAGCCGTCTTTATCGCCGTTGAGTCTGATGCGTGAAATCTCTTCGGCTAACGCTTCGGGTATCACCTCGTCAGCGTCAAGCCTCAGCACCCAGTCATATTCGCACTGTTCCTCAGCGAATTTAACCTGATGTCCGACAGACTCCCATTCGTGGAAAATGAATCTCGCTCCGTAAGATTTTGCGATCTCTTCCGTTCTGTCAGTGCTTCCTGAGTCGACAACAACAATCTCATCAACGAGATTTTTCGCTGACTCAAGCGTTCGAGGCAGGCGTTCCTCTTCGTTCATTGCGATGACGTAGAGCGATAACTTTTCGATGTACATTGTGTGTCCTTTCTTAATCAAAACGCACGCCGAATCAATGAGCCGTCATCAACCGCTCTGGCCAATCCATCACCGTCAAAATCACAAAGTACTTTCCCGTCCTCAAGAACAACAGCGTAATCCGCAAGCCTCACAGCCTGTTGCAAACTGTGAGATACCATTATCACTGAAACATTCTCCTTCACTGCCGAGATCATCTCCTCAATTTTTCCTGACGCTGAACTGTCAAGCGATGCTGTTGGCTCATCAAGCAGCAAAACTTCCGGCCTCAATGCAAGTGCTCTTGATATACACAGCCTCTGCTGCTGACCGCCAGAAAGACTCGCCGCCGGTGCGTCTAACCTGTCTTTCACTTCCTCCCATAAGCCGGAAAGCTCCAAAACTTCACGCATCAGTTCATCACTTTCTCGCCCCTTCAGACCGAATGCTAGCTCTGAAGGAAGAGTGATGTTTTTCCTTACGCTTAACGGTAAAGGATTTGGCGACTGAAAGACCATTCCGGCACGCCGTCTCAGTTCAGGCAATGGATATTTTGACACGTCAGACATAATTCCGCCGAGTAAAATCTGAACATTGCCCGAAACTTTACAGCCGTCAAAACATTCGTTGAGTCTGTTTACAGAACGCAACAAAGTCGATTTTCCACACCCGGACCGGCCAAGAACGACGCTCACTTTTTTCGCTGGAAATTCAGCATCAATACTGTGAAGAATCTCACGATTTCCGAATGATACGCAAAGTCCTGACATCTTAACGCAATTCAAGATTAACCCCTCCATTTACGCAGAAGACGACGCTGTAAAATCCTCGCCGTAATCAGCAGAGTCTCAGACATCAGCAGAAGAAGCAATGCCGTCCCGAAACCTTGCGCAAGTTCTTCCGCTCCCGTGTACTGTGCTGACGTGTAATATATTCTGAACGGAAGAGCCTCGAATTTCCCCGTCAGCCCTGTAGGCAGTCCAGCGTTGGCGACAGCTCCTGTCAGCATGATAACGGCAGTGTCTTCCATAGCCCGGCCCATTGCGAGAATGACTCCTCCCAAAATTCCCGGTGCAGCGGAAGGAATGATTATGTGACGGACGGTCTGAGCCTCCGACATTCCGAGAGCGTAAGCCGTAACTTTGAGGCCGTGAGGAACTGAATCAGCCGCCGAACGTACTGCAGTAACAAGAGCGGGCATGACAAGTACAGCCAGACAGAATGCCGAAAGAAGAAGGCAGGTTTTCCCGTTTGGCAAGAATGTACGACGAAGCAGTATGATTACTTCGAGACCGAACAAGCCCATAACGATTGAAGGAATACCGGCTAGAACGTTCACGCATTCGCCGACAACAGAACGGCCTCTCTCACTCGCAAAGCATGACAGCCACAATCCGCATGATATTCCCGGAACGATGACGATCGCCATTGTCACGAAAAGCAGAAGCAATGTCCCGGCCATCGCTGGCCATATTCCGTCCCACACAGGACGCGCCCCCGTAACAGCCTCAAGAATCGGAACAGTACCGAAAATGAGTCTCAAATTCAGCGATGAAATTCCACGAATTATCAGAAAGATTACCAGCGACAATATACCGAATGACACGGTGAAGAAGGAAAGCCACGACAAAATTTTGATGAATGTTTCACGCTTCATGCTTGCGTCTCCTGATGATTGAACCTGATATGATGCTCACAGTTCCGCAGAAAGCCAGAAGCAATGCCCCCGACAGTAACAGCGATAAGTGTTCGCCTCCTCCGATGTCGGACGAAAGAACAAGCGAGATGTGAGCCGTCAATGTCCTCATCGAGTCCAGCGGAGACGATGCGAATCTCACAGCGTTTCCGGCCAGCATGACGGGAAGCAACGCATCGCCAGCACAGCGTCCGAGTCCTAGAATTGCCGACGACAAAAGAGCTTTTGACGATGACGGAAGAACTACCCTGCAAAGATGCTGTGCCGGAGTCATTCCGAGAGTCTCGGCGGTGATTCTGGTCTGCGATGAGAGCGAACGTACTGAAGCGTCCATCACCAGCGTCATTGTCGGTACACTCTGAAGAGCCAGTATCATTCCGGCCGAAAGCCAGCAGAAACCGCTTCCGCCGAACGCCTCGCGTATGACTGGAACAAGAAGAAAAACGGCGGCGAAACCGTAAACCACCGTAGGCATCGCCGTCATTACCGTCAAAATCATCATCATAGCGTCAGCGATATACTTCGGAGCAAGACCATTCATCACGCAGCAGCAGCCGAGCGACAACAGCCAGCCTACACAAAGCGATGACACCGCTAAAAGAACGCTTGCGTGAATCATCGGGAGTATTCCGAAATGACCGGCGTTAGGATTCCACACACTGCTGAAGAACGAAAAGCCTTGACCCCCTATTACTGCCTCGATTCCTGAGACTATGATGAAAGCTGTTACAGTTCCCAAAATTCCAGACACTGAGAGAGCCAGTGCCTTCAGGAAAAGGGGACTTTTGCCAGCGTTCATTATTCAGCTCTCGGAATCGGAATGTAACCGCTCTTCTCGATGATCTTCGCTCCCGGTTCGCTGTAAATGTAACCGATGAACGCCGCCGTGAGTCCTGTAGGTTCGCCCTTAGTGTTCATGTAAAGATTGCGGACAACAGGATATTCGCCTGACGCTGCGTTTGCCTGTGAGGGTACATGGCCGTCAATGGCAACGCCTGAGATTGACGAATCGAGATGGCCTATTCCAACGTAACCGATAGCTCGTTTATCCTGAGCGATTGCTGTTTTCATTGCTCCGTTTGAGTTCACTGTGTTGACTTCGGGTGAAAGCTCGCCTTTTCCGAAAAGTTTATCGGTGAATGTCTCACGTGTTCCGCTTCCGTCTTCACGTCCGTAGAGGTCAATCGTTCCGTCAATTCCGCCAAGTTCTTTCCAGTTTCGGACTTTCCCTGAATAGATGTCTCTGACCTGTTCCGTTGTGAGGGCTTTAACGGGGTTGTCAGGGTGAACGGCGAGAGCTACTCCGTCAATAGCGAATGGCCATGACTTGAGGCCGTATTTTTCGATCTCTGACTCTTTCAGGGGACGGCCTGTGTTGCCGATAGCAGCGAGACCTTCGCCGACCTGCTTAACTCCGACTCCGCTTCCGCCTCCTGCGACAGTGATTCGGATTTTCGGGTTGAACGTCATTATGTCCTTAGCTGCCTGTGTCATCACTGGAATGTGAGCGGTACCGCCAGCAATATCGATAGTGCCTTCGAGATTTTTGAACGGTTCAAGAGGGTCAGCAAATGATACTGACGCAATGAACAAAAACAACACACACAGTAACGCTTTAATTGCTTTCATCGTGAAAGACTCCTTTTTGTTTAGAATATACTGATTATACACATTGACGATAAAGCCTGAAATAGTGAAAGTTTGTATTGATTAAGAAATTTATTGTTCCTTCACGCTGATGATATACTTTCTGATTTCGTTCTTTGGGACTGAATAAGATGATGTGATTTCTTCGGCAATATCCCTGACGCTCATTCCCTCGTCAATCATGGCTGATGCTTTCTCCTTCCAGTCATCATTAACTCTCTCGTCCGCTCCGTCAACAATCAGCACCAATTCGCCTTTAACGCCTGTCGCAACTTTCTCAAGTATCACGCTGAGTCGGCCTCTGATAGTTTCCTGATGAAGTTTGCTGATTTCACGAACAAGCGAGGACTCCCTGTCTCCGAAAATTTCTATCATGTCCGAAATGTCTTTAACTGCCTTGTGCGGTGAAACATAAAAGCATAGTGAACACTTGAGATTCTTGACGGTCTCAAAAAATTTCAGCCTCTCGGAATTTTTCTCCGGCGGAAATCCGGCGAACAAAAACGGCTGTGGCCTCAATCCCGACAACAGCACCGCAGGAATAACGGCACTTGCTCCGGGAAGAACATCAACGTCAATTCCCTCATCGGCGGCACGCTTCAACAATATCCAGCCCGGATCGGAAATTCCCGGCGTTCCAGCGTCCGAAATCACAGCGACTTTCACGCCCTCTTTCAGTTTCGCCATCAACGCTGGGAGCTTGTCATTCTCGTTGTGAACATGGAACGATGTCAGGGGCTTGTGAATGTTGTAACGCTTCAGCAATACGCTTGAAGTCCTCGTGTCCTCGCAGGCAATAACATCGGCCTCACGAAGAACACGAAGCGCACGAAGCGTTATGTCCTCAAGATTTCCGATTGGTGTCGGTACGAGAGTCAGCGGCATTATTCCTCACGTACAATGTCGATGACTGTAACTTCAGGCGGAACAAACAATCTCATCATCGCTGCGTTGAAGCCGACACCGTTGCTGACGTAGACATAGCCTCCTGCTTTCCGTGAGAGTCCCTGAACGCTGTTTAACGCCCTGTCCTTGAAGTAACCTAACGGCCAAAACTGTCCGCCGTGAGTATGTCCCGATAACTGAAGGTCAAAATTTCCCTCTGCATCGTTGGGGATTCCGGGTCTGTGTTTCAGTACGAGTACAAAGCGTTCTCTGTCCTTCGCTTCGAGGTAGGGAGTGATCCAGCCGTATTTGACATCATCAAGGCCGATTATCGTTATTCCGGCAGTCTCACGGCGTTCGTTGATGAGAAGATCGTAACCGCATTCACGGATTATTCTCTCGTGGTCAACGTCAAGAATGATGTAGTGTTCGTGATTGCCGTTGACCGCAAAAGCTCCGTAACGTGCTTTCTCGCCAGCGGCCTTTAACATTTCGAGTTCGCTCTTTCTGTAATCCAAATCGCCGTCAAAAGTATCTCCGCCAAGTAAAATCAAGTCGGGTTCCGCTTCGTCAACTATCTTCATGACATGCTCAAAGTGTGTGAGAGTGTTCACTCCTCCAATGTGCATGTCGGTCATGAATACGACCCTGAGTCTGTCCGTTCCTTGAGGTAATTTTTTTGTTGACACTGTAACATGTCTCGCCTGAACGTTATACGCCTCGAACATGCTGTAAGCGACAAGACAGACAGTCAACAGCAAAGCAAGAAGCGTTTTAGTTTTCGTGAAGGGCTTGAACTTCGTGAGAATACTCACTCCCAAGAATGACAGGAACGCAAACAGAGTGATTATTACGACATTTATGTTCACGGCCCGGATAATCTCGGCAGTGTGGAAGGGCATCAAGTCATATTCAGCGTAAGAAAAATCAAAGCCTGCAACGAATCCCAGTATCAGCCATAAACACATCAACAGCGCAAAAATTCTCAGCAAAAATTCAGGAATGCCTGTCTCTTTGAGTTTTTTGCAAATAAACCACAATGCGCCAAGTGCTAAAATCTCATACAAATTATCAACCTCATTTCTTGTAGATCGTCATGATCTCATCTGTGTAATTATCGTCATCGCCCCTCACGTACAACGGAGCCATCAACGTCAATCCTTCTCCGGCGTTTTTCACGCACTCAATCAGGAACACCGCAGAATTATAGCCCCTCTTAGGGTAAACTGGGCGCAATCTTTTCGGAATCATTCTTTTCTCCCTCATCGCTGTCATGAAAGTGTCAAGTCTTGCGCTCTTGAACACGGCGAATAATCTTCCGTTTGACTTGAGCGTTCTGAAGGCGAGTTCGGCTACATCATCGGGAGTACATGTGATTTCGAGTCTTGCTGACGATCTCGAAGGGTCAGGGCTTTGACGGCTGGCACTGAGTGACTCGTAAGGAGGATTTATTACGAGAGCGTCAAAACTTTCACGAGGGAGTAAATTTTTGTCCCGCAAGTCTCCGGCGATGAAAGTAACACGCTCTGACAGTCCGTTATTCTCTGCGTTGGCTTTGGCCATGTCGGCGAGTCCGCTCTGAATCTCAACGCCTGTAACATGAACATTCCCGTAACGCTGGGCGAGAAGGAGCGATATTGCCCCCGAAGCACAACCGGCCTCAAGTATTCTCTTCGTGTCGGAACGGACTTTCACCCAGTCGGCAAGAAGCACAGTGTCCATGTTGACTCGCGGACCGTGAGAAGGCTGTAACAGTCTCACCTTTCCGAAAAGAATATCATCAAACGTTATGTCAGGCATAATTCTCAGGGTCAATCCCTACAGCCGCCGACAATCCAGCCTCAATCATCGTTACGCCGTAAATCAGGTCGGCACGCTCCATTGTTGCGCGTCTGTGAGTCATTGCGATGATCTGAATCGTTTTCGAATATTCCCGAGCAAGTTCGGCGAACCTCACGAGATTGTATTCATCAAGTGCTGCGTCAACCTCATCGAGTACAGCCAAAGAGCTTCCGGCGGCCTCAAGAGTTGCGAAGATTAGAGCTATTGATGTCAAGGACTGTTCACCGCCTGAGAGCTGTGAAATGTTTTGTAACTTTTTTCCCGGAGGACGTGCGAAAATTTCGACCCCTCTGTCCCAAACTGATCCGCCTTCCTGAAGCGTCAATCTCGCCTCGCCTCCTCCGAACAATCTCGTGAACAATTCGTTGAAGCGAGCGTCAACTTTCGACATCGATGACGTGAAAGAGCGTTCGACTTCCGAGTCAGTTTCGGCGATTAACGCTGTGAGTTCATCGGCTGAAGTGTTGACATCATCAAGCTGATCTGTCAGAAATTCGATTCGTTCAGACAGTGAATTATCCTCCGAGATTGCGCCGAGATTGTAAGCACCGAGAGATTTCAATTCTCTCTCAAGTTTCCGCAATGATGACGTAAGCTCACGGCCTCCTTCGGTTGTTCTGGCCTCTTCCCTGTCGTAAGGGTATTTTTCCTCCCAAAGTTCAATCATCTGCGAGCATTCCGACTCTAAATGTTCTGACTTTGACGAAAGATTTTCGATGTTGCCTTTGACGGCTGAAACGTTTTCGCTTGAACGTGAGAGTTTCGCTCTAATTTTGTTGACTGAATTTATGACTCGTGCGTTTTCGTTTTGACGGCGTGAGATTTCATGCTTCAGCTTTTCGCCTTCACGGTAAGATGCTGCCTTATCCTGTCCGATTTTGAAGAGTTCGGAGCGTCCAGCCCTTTCATTTTCGAGACCGTCAGAAATTTCTTTCTCTGAACGCTCAATCATGGCCGAAATTTTCCCGGCCTCAACTATGATTCTCTCGCAATGCGAACGTGATACACTTAGTCTTTCGGTCAAAAGATGAATCTCGTTCCTCATCGCTGAAATAAAACTGTCAGTCTCATTGCTTTGTAAACTTGGGAGAGTTGACAATTCATTTTCGAGGCTTTGAATTTTCACGGAGGCTTCTTCGATTTTTGCCGTCAAATTCCGTGAATAGTTTTGGGCTTTTGCCATTTCGTTTTTGAGACGGTCAATATTTTTGTTGACACTGTTAATATTCCTCTGCAATGCTTTGATTTCGTCCCTCAAGTTTTCGAGTTCCGACTCAGCTTCTTCAGCCCTCCCACGTAACGACAGACGCAAAACTTCTCCGTCCTCAATCTTCCCGGTGAGGTCAGCGATTTTCCTGTTCAGCTCGTCCGATTTCTGATGTGCCGTAACCGCTCCTGATTTTTGACGGACAGCACCGCCTGCAACAGTTCCGGACGGAGAGAAGATGTCGCCTTCTGCCGTAGCGATAGGGAATTTCGCACCGCTCCTGACGATTTCTGCGCCTGTCCTGTAATCCCTGACAATGAGCAAGTCGCCCATCAAGTGAGACACAGCGTCCCTCCACTGTTCGTCAACTTCAACAATATCCATCGCCCAGCCTATGACACCGTTGCCGAAGGAGAGTCTGTGATCTCGTTCTCTAGGCCTGCAGCGTTCGAGGGGCAAATAGGTTACACGCCCTGCCTTGTTGGCTTTGAGGAAGTCGATACCTTCTTGAGCCTCTTCGATTGAGCGGACTAAGAGCCAGTATTGACGGCCTCCGAGAAACGCCTCGATTGCTTCGGCAGCGTCAGGACTCGAACAGGTGAAGACATCGGCTGCTGCTTTAGGCTTTGAGGCGATGAGATTCTTCTGTGAGGCTGAGAGAATTATTCTGACCGCTTCGGGGTAAGTGCCGGAAATCTGCGAGTACTGCGACTGATTGTGAGTAAGTTCGCGCCTCAGCGTTTGAATTTCCGCTGACTTCCTCTGATAATCCGTTGTGAGTTTCGTGAAACTTTCCTCAAGAATATTTTTGCGTTCGTTGAACTTGTTTAACTGTTCATTGTGCCGTGATAAATCCTGCTCATGTGAATCTATTTCGGCTGAAAGAGACTCAAAAGATGATTTCGCTGCGTTCAATTCGGCAGTGTTGCGAGAGAGATTGAGCCTCAAATCGGCGAGAGTTTCGAGAATATTTGATCGTTTCTTGCTGACTAATCTATATTCTTCCTGAGACTGCTGGAACTTTTTTTCACGTTCGGAAAATTCACGCTGTTTTTCGTCAAGTTCGTTCTGAATTTTCGACTGTTCATTTTGTGAGTCATTGAGTTCATCTGACAGTGAAGACTGCTGAACTTTCAGCGATGATATTTCGTCGTCAAGTGATTTACGCCTTGAGATTATCGCCTTAACACCTGTTGAAAGCTGAAAGGCTCTGCGCTGGAAGGACTCTAATTTTGCGTTAATCTCCTTCAGTTTTGATGTCATTGTGTCGTAATCGTCATCACTTTTCAAGAGAGCCTCATAATGAGCGAGACCATTCGACCAAAGACGATGCCATTTCTCAAGAGAGTCGAGCCTGACTTCAGCGATATGTTTTTTGAGATCATTATCGGCCTGTTCTTTTTCGTTTGCGAAACGCCTGACGAAGTAATAATCATGTCTCAAAACGTCAAGACTGTCAATGATTCCCTGAGCTTGAACGGCAATGTCAACCTCATCAGCGATGACGGAGCGTCTTTCTTTGAGTTCGTCAATGAGAGTTTGTATTCTTTGAGCTTCTGACTGTGAGTCCTGTAACTTTTTGAGGCTGTCATCACGTTTTTCCCTGTAGCGTTCTATGCCGAAGAGTGAGTCGAACTGTCTTCGCCTTTCTCTTGGACGCTGATGTATTGTCTGAGCGATTTCGCCCTGACCGATGAGAGCGAAGCCCTCGCCTTCAAGGTTAAAACGCTGTTTCACTCCGTCAATGTCCTGAAGCAGAATTTTTTTGCCGTCAAGATAGAGTGCTGAACCGTTTTCCTTCGTGAAGATTCTGCGAAGGTTAGCCCTGTCATTTTCGTTCTGTAACTTCACTGAAACTTCTGTAGTTTCCGCTGGAGGCGATGAGCTGCTGCCCTGAAAGAGTAAATCGCTCTGTCTTGTTATTCTGAGACCTGAAGCTGAAGCCTCTCCGAAAATCCATTTTAGGGCATCGAGTATGTTGCTTTTTCCTGAACCGTTTGGGCCGACAATGGCCGTGAAATTCCTTGAGAACGTAAAATCATACTGGCCTCCGAAGCTCTTGAAGCCCTTCAGCTTTAGTGATGAGATTGACAAAATTTGAACCTCCTTTCACGGTTAGTATACAGCAACAAAAAAGACAGGACGAAAATTTTTCCTTCGCCCTGCCTTTGTGATGACGGTTAAACGCTATGCCTGTTTCTTTTCGCGGAGAAGTGCGCGCATTGCCTTAACTGACTGTTCGGCGTATGACGTGTCCCTGATGTGTACGGTAATTGACGTACCGCCTTTAGTCGTGAGCTTGAAAGCCTCCGAGTTTACGTATCGTTCCCGCCTGAAGAAACCGAAGAAACCGTTACTGGTAACGACTTTCTCGCTGGTCGAAGCAGTTGACACTGATACTATGTCTTTGTAGAAGTATGTATCAGTTCCTTCACCCAAAAATAAATCCTCAGTCGTCATGAATCTTACTGTGTAGGCGTGAAGTTCGTTTTGTGTGAACAAAAGCATGACGATTTCGTAGACGTTGCTCCGCCATTTGCCGTCCCTGCCCTGCTTGAACTTGTCCGCCCCGATAAACTCATA
Organism: uncultured Synergistales bacterium; assembly: GCA_905233215.1. Lineage (GTDB taxonomy): Bacteria > Synergistota > Synergistia > Synergistales > Aminobacteriaceae > JAFUXM01. The sequence continues at coordinate 511 of CAJODC010000011.1, read as the reverse complement.
TCCGCCGAGTACTACAGGGTCGATTTCCTGCACTTCAGTTTCATCGAGGCCGAGCTTCTCAAGAGCGTAATCAAAAAGCTCGTATGCTGGTATGTGATTCTCTACAGCAGCGTCATACCCAGCATCAGTGGGAGCTAAAAACGCTGTAATGAGAAAATATAAACCTAAAATCGTCAACGACAAAGCCAAAACAGAATCAAAAAACAAATCATCACTCGTTCTAGAATTGCTGCCATATATAAGCATAAAAGTGCTGTTATTGTAAATACTATAAAGTATAGGTATTCCAATTAGTAAGAATACTAGCCCTAAAATTGTACTGTATGTGTTTTTCACGAAATAAAGACGATTCCTCCAGTAACTCAAACCGCTCACCTCCTTTCACAAAATCTATAATTCCTTCGGCCTCTCGACTCCGAGAACACCGAACAGAATCCCGATATCCCCCTCACTGACCCCAAGCCTCACGGCCTCATTAAGCAGGCTCCTGTAATCTGGCCTCGCAATCAGT
>CAJODC010000010.1 GCA_905233215.1 uncultured Synergistales bacterium | reverse complement strand
TGTTTCTCCGCTCCTGATTCGCTGATAGTCTATAGGGGCGTCAAGATATGTCATTGAGTACGGAGCAATAAATTTGATTCCAGCAGTTTCACAGGCATTAAAGAAGTTGTTTTATCATGCAGCTTGATGTAATAGTCGAACAGACAGTGTTTGCTTGTGTGAGGACTGAGTATGCCGTAATTGTCAGGCAGATCAGTTTCAGCTATCCTCTGAAACTCTAAATAGTCCTCATAAGGCATAGCCACATCAATATCATCGTCCCAAGGAATGAACCCTTTGTGTCTCACAGCTCCCAAGCACGTACCGCCAATCGCAAAATACCTGAGGCCGTGCCTCCTGCATATATCCTGAAACACCTTGAGTATTTCCAGTTCCTTCAGCTGAATACGTCGTGTGAGCGTCATATCTTCATTCGACAATATCACTAGCGTCCTTTCTGTGTATTCTAGCGGTCATTATACACTATCTCTTCTTGAATCTCGCTCTGTTCACGCGTTCAGGCTGCTTGCTCTCAATTTCACCCGCCGCAGTCAATGCCATTCTCGTCAGCATAGGCCCGACAATCTCATAGACCAACACGCTGAACAGTACTATGTTCCGAATCATTCCGCCCATATTTTCGCCCAAACTCTGCGCACTCACTACCATTCCCAAAGCGACTCCGGCCTGTGGAAACAGTGTTATGCCCAAGTACTTTCTCACGTTCTCTCCGCACTTCATCATTGTCGAACTCAACAAAGCTCCGTAATATTTCCCTGCGCACCTCACAAGAATATACACCGCTCCGATCAGCATCACTCCCCAGTCAGAAAGAACGCTCAGTTCCAGTCTCGCTCCAGACAGCACGAAGAATACAGCGTATAACGGTGCCGACCATCTCTGTGAACGTCCCATAACATCAGCGGAATATTCGCACATGTTGCAGAAAACCGTTCCCAGTGTCATACACACAAGCAGTGACGAAAACGCTATTCTCACCTGACCAATGTAAACTTCACGCGATGATAACGCTATCGTCATCAACACGAATGAAATCGTCATTGAGAGCCTGTTGGAATTTGAGAAGAACAATTTTTCAAGCAGAGTCAGAATATATCCCATTAACGCACCGAGAAGCAGTGAGCATAATATTTCAACAAGAGGATTTATTACAACCGACACAAGATTTATCGCTCCTCCCGTCATGGCCTGCGCTATTCCTATTGAGACGGCAAAAATGACAAGCCCCACAGCGTCATCAAGCGCAACGATCGGTAACAGCAAGTCAGTAACAGGCCCTTTCGCCTTGAACTGTCGAACTACCATCAGTGTCGCAGCTGGGGCAGTGGCCGAAGCTATAGCACCTAGTGTTACGGCAACAGGCAAGGGCAGAACATCATCGCCGAGTTTCATGCTCAGTAAGATCAGGGCAATGTCGACCAAAATAGCCGCTGCTGCTGACTGAAAGATTCCGATGAAGAGCGCAGACTTTCCCATTTCCTTTATGCTCGCTGCTCTGAACTCGCTCCCAATGTCAAACGCTATGAAGCCAAGTGCAACACTCGATAATATTTTGACGGCTTCAAGTTCCTCTGACGATGAGAAACCTATACCAATTCTTCCGAGCATGTATGGCCCTACGATTATTCCGGCAATCAAGAACGCCGTTACATCGGGGAACATGATGCCTTTTCTGCCGACTGTGTACTTGAACAAACGGGTCATTAACAGCCCGGCCGATAACGCTAACGCAGTACTAAGTAACAAAAAAATTTACCTCTTTCCTGTAATTATTCCGCTTCTTGCGGAGTCTCTTCTTGTTCAACTGTCTTGACGTGAGAACGTGTCAATCCTCCGGGCTTGTTGTCTATCAATACTTTTATAGCCCGGTAAATTTGTCCGCTTCTTTTCGTCCCTTTGTACAATTTCTGAAGGGCGTTGTTGACATCGGATTTCGTTTTACAGCGTCTTATGATTGATGCTATGTCTGGTGCTAATTGTGTCTCGCCTGTCAAAATGTTTACCCTTTGCGCCAAAGTATCATGAAAGAATATTCCTCTCCCTGAAATATCTGACAGCAATTCGACCTCTACGCCCTTCTCACGCCAGAACGAAACTAGAGCGGCAAATCCCGAATCCCTTGAGATGATGCAGTAACGGCACTGAATCCCGGTATTCTCGCTGATCAGTTCGCCCAAGTATGACGATAACTGAAAGTCAAGAGCGTTCTTCGCTCCAGCATCGGCATGATGATACGTTATTGTCGCTTTGCTCTCCATTATGCCGAAGTTGAGACCGGAAGTTACCCGGCTTGCGTTTCGGCTGTAGAAAATACAGACCGTGCAGCTCTCGTCAAGTTTGTGTATGCCGTCAAGCCCTTGTGCGTGAACATTCTCGTAATCAACAAGATAGTATGTTCTGACTGCCTCGATTTTCGGCTGTTCCTGTTCCATTGAAGGAGAGTAGACACAACAGCATGAACGCCCGGATTTTTTCGCCTCGTATAACGCCATGTCGCTCTCGTGAATCAAAATGTCGATTGATTTTTCCTCACCGTTGATTTTCTGAGCTATTCCGGCACTTATCGACAAAGCCGTCATAGTTTTAGTCCCAGCGTAATACTCAAGAAGGTCGGCCATGAATGCGTTGACTTTTTCTTCAACCTCCAATGCGTTGCGCTGTCCGAGCAAAACTATCATGAACTCGTCTCCGCCCATTCTCGCGCAGAAACCGTCAGTAAATTCTCTCTGCATCATTTCAGCCGTCGCTGCCAACGCTCTGTCGCCTGCTTGGTGTCCGTAAGTGTCATTGACCTTCTTGAAGTTGTCGAGATCGAAGTAGATACATGTTACGTTGCTTTCGTTCTGATTCTTGCTGATGTATTCCTGCAAGTACCAGCGTGTCGCCAATCCCGTCAAGTAATCCTGACGTGCCATTTCGACTATTCTCTTTCTGTGTTCAATCTCTTCCGATGTGCTTTCAAGCTCTAATCGTACACGGTCGATAAGTTTTAGGAAATAGAATCCCAAAAGAGGAGCAGTCAAAGGTTCAGGCCACAAGTCATACAGAACGTCAAGCGTTTCTCTGTCAACATCAGCGTAACTCTTTGAGCATAAAACGTATTTAGCTCCGTCAATAATTTTTTGAGGAATTTTCTTGAGAATAAAAACATTAAAGGCTCTCGGATTTATACGAGTTCCTGCCTCAATAGCTGTAACTTCAACAGTCAGTCCCGGCGGAAGCGGTAAGGCTGACAATATTTGGGCTAAATTTTTTCCTGTAACATAAACGTAAATTGCATTAGTGTTCATGCTCATAATGATAAAGCTAATCCTGCAAAAAGCAAATTCATCATGATTAAGGGAATCACTGTAGCGAAATTCGCAAGGAGCATTTTAGTGGCTGTCGATTTCGGGAAAAGTCCGTAATAATATCCTGCGTTCATTCTCAATATTCTTGTTACCGTGCCCATTCCAGCACCCAGCACCAGAGCGAACACTGCCTGTGCCGTACTCAGTTCGCCAGCAGCTATCGAGCCTCCAGCAAGAGCAAGAGCAACCGATACACGCCCGATTGACGCAGCAGCTACAGTCCACCCGGCCAACGGAAGAAAAGTATCATTGTCGGCAAAAGTTCCCTTCAAGAAAGAATTTATTGACGGCACAAGACTATACGCAAGCGCAAAGAAAAGCCATGCCAAAGGAAGAGTCTTGACCAGTCTTTTCGCTATGCTCATTGTATGTGATGAAGGCTTGATTTCTTGTGTTACTGAAGAGACTGAGCCGCTTCCACGTTTCAGGAATATGAAAGCGATTATGAATCTCATCACTGCGACTTCGAGCATTGAGAGAGCGAAAATCATTCCTGCTCTTCCTGCCGTACTCACTGAGAGAGCGAACGTTGACGGCCAACGCCTCATGTATGACGGAAGAGACAGCATCAACACTGACCATATCGCTGAACGTTCGTTGATCTCGCTGTTTGAGAGTGCTGACGAGAGAATTGCCGCTCCTGCTTTCGATGAACCTGCACTGACCGCTACGGCAAGAGCTGTAACAGGAGGGATATTTTTTGGGAGTACATGCTTCATCAGGAAGTCGGGAATTTTGAGCCTCATGATTATTTCAGCAAAGATTAAACCGATGACGATATACGCCGTCAGGTATAACTCGCCTTCAAGAAGAGTCATTCTTTCCATTCTTAATCACCGCCGTAACAATATTACAGAAAGATATTCGCTGACATCATCAAGAGCTGTGATGCCTTCCGTGATTTTTTCACGTTCAGGGATTCCGGCGTAATCGACACGTATAATCTGACTGAAGCCCGAAGCAATGACTAATTCACGAAGAGATTTAACCGCTGTAGGCTTGTAGATTGCGGCTGAGTCGGAATTTTTCAGAGCCGACAAAATTTTTTCGGGCGATGCTGTGCCGGGAATGATCGTGAAGATTTCGTCCGACATTGCCATGAAACGCCCTGCGCATGAAGCGGCGACAGAATGAGCGGAGATTCCCGGAATGAGTGTGGCTTTGACATCAGGAATAATTTTCTTCATGGCACTGAGAAGATACGCTCCTGTTGAGTACAAACTTGAATCGCCTATAACAGGGAAGAAAATTGAATGAGACTGTTCAATTTTTGAGCGTATATTTTCGAGCTGTGAGAGAATGATTTTGTCTCGTTCATTCTCGTCTCTTGTCATCGGGAAATACAACGCTGTTATTTCTCTGTCATGAACGTAATGAGACAGTATCGTTTCGGCAAGACCTTTCTCTGATTTTTTTGAACGAGGCACAAGAATCATATCGGCATTGAGTGCAATGTTGATGGCTTTTGGCGTAACGAGTTCAAAATCTCCAGTACCTAGACCGGCTATTATCAGTTGAGTTAAAATTTTCATAGTGAGGCTATAATATCACAATGAAAAGGGAGGGTGATTCTTTTATGGGTTTTCTTTTTGCCTTTATAGCGGCGACGATATTTGTGATTGGGCTTTATCAGTGGGCTTTAGGCGGTGCGAGTTTGTGGCGTATATTCAGAATCAGACGCGGCGAGAAAGACATGACCGGCGATGAGAAAAGAGCAGCCGAAAGAGAAGTGAAACAGCTCGAAGAGTCAGCGGACAGAACTATATCGGCCTCTCTGAAAATTACGGTGGCACTTGCCGTTTTAGTGTGGCTGTTCTTGGGTGTTACGATGATACTTGAGATGTTCGGAATTAACTGGGTCAGCTCAATGTATTCACGAGCGAAAAGCTACTGGGTTTCGCCAAGTTCCGAGAGCCGTATAAGTACCCAGAACAGGAACGAGACTCTCCGCAACATGGGCAACAGCTTCAGACGCTGATGAATGCTTTATGAATGGGACGAGAGGAAACGTCAGATCAATATTGAGAAACACGGTATTGATTTTGCTGACGGAGTGAAGGCTTTTGACGGTTTTCACACTACGACTAAGGACACTAGAGCTGATTACGGCGAAGAAAGGTTTTTGTCGATAGGGCTTCTTGAGGGGCGTGAGATAACGATTATTCACACACCAAGAGGCAGAAAGACTCGAATCATTTCAATGAGACGAGCAAGAACCGAAGAGCGAAAATTTTATCATGAGGAGGCCGGTAAAATTGGCAACGGACTTCAAGAGACTTGATGCGATGACAGATGAAGATATTGACTGTTCAGACATAGCGGAAATGACCGACCACGAAATCAGAAATACCGAATGGATAATGGGTCTGCCGGGAAGCGAGAATGTATATTTTTCCATCGACAGGAAACTTGTTGAACACTTTAGGAAAAGCGGCAAAGGCTATCTCAACAGAATGAATATTTTAGTGAACTCACTGCTTGAGGATTATGTAGAGAGTCATTCGGAGCTATCGTCAACATATGCTTAATGAGGAGGCGCAAAGTGATTAAATTAGTAGTGTTCGACCATGATATGACTATAGTAGACTCAAGTTACGCAATAATGGCCGGTTTCAATTATGTAGCGGATCATGAAGGACTGCCGAGAGTCTCACACGAAAAAACAATGCAGTACATCGCCGCGCCGATTCCGACATACTGCGAGGGTCTTCTCGGTGAATACAGGCCGGAATGGATAAAGCTATATCGTTCTCAGGCTGACAGATTAGAGCGAGAACTCATCAAGCCATTTGATGACACTGTGCCGACACTGACAGCATTGCGTGAAATGGGAATAAAACTCGCTGTTCTGTCGAACCGTGAAAGGCCATCGCTCGCTCTCGAACGCACAGGACTCGACAAATATTTTGATGTCATCGTTGGAGCGCATGAACCGTTCGGAAAATTGCCGTACAAACCCGACCCGGCCATGATGAACGCACTCATGCAGCACTTAGGCGTAACGCCTTCCGAGACTGTTTACGTTGGCGATGCTGACTTGGACATAATCACGGCCATCGGCGCAAAAGTCAGGGGAATAGGAATCACTAAGGGGAATTTCACACATGAAGATTTCGCTCTTTTGGGGGCGTGGAAAAGCATTGACAACCTCAATGAGTTAATAGAAATCGTGCGGAGAGATGCTGATTAACGATTTAGGGCCTCTTGCGGCTTACGGTGAATATAACGAGGAACTTGCGGTAACTCCTCAACAAAAATTCTCACAGCCTCTTACACGTCAGACCTTCACGCCTGTAAATCACTTAGGCTCGGAGCTGAGTCCCTACCTCCTGCAACATGCCGATAACCCTGTAGGCTGGTTCGCTTGGGGTCAAGAGGCTTTCGACATCGCAAGGAGCGAGGATAAACCCTTGTTCTTGTCTGTCGGTTACTCATCTGATCACTGGTGCAGCGTCATGAACAAAGACTGCTTCAGAGATCATGAAGTAGCAGGCATGATAAACGATATTTGCGTTCCTGTACTGGTAGACAGAGAAGAATACCCGGCGATTGACAATCTCTGCATGGAAATTTGCAGGGTACAGAACGGGAGCGCAGGCTGGCCTCTGAATATTTTTATGACACCTGAAGGACGGCCATTTTTCTGTACAACTTGGCTCCCTAAACGCACAACAGGACAAATGCCCGGCATTACTGAAATTCTGCCGAGAATAAAGTGGCTGTGGCTCATGCAGCGCAATGATGTCGAAAAGGCCGCTGATGACTTGGCCGAAATGATACGTGAGAGGCTCTCTGTCCTTTCCTGCGCAAAACTCAAGCAGGGAGGCCGAATCGGTAAGCTCACGGCTTTTGACGTTCTCTCGGACATAAGATCAATTTTTGATGTCAGGTGGGGCGGTTTCGGTTCAAATCCGAAATTCCCTGAGCCTAATAAACTCATGTTCCTGTTGAAGCAGGCAGAAGAAAATTCCGGCGCGTCAAAAAGAGACAAGTCAGACGCTCTCACGATGACAGATGTAACTCTGCGAAGAATGTGGCGGGGCGGTATTCATGATCATCTCGGCGGAGGCTTCTCGCGTTACTCTGTCGATGAACAATGGCTAGTGCCTCATTTCGAGAAATTACTATGTGATCAGGCGTTGCTTCTTTTCACCGTATCAATGTCGCAGAGAATCACGCAAAATTCCTTTCACAGACTCTTCGCTGAGGATATAATTTTCTGTGTCACAAAATATTTCACTGACAGCAATTCATATTCTCAGGGCTTCATCTCGGCCATTGACGGAGACACTCAAGAAGGTGAAGGAAGGTATTATCTGTGGAACGAAAACGAGATTAAACGTGTCCTGCCTGAAAGGGACGCTGGTTTATTCTGCGCTGCTTACGCCGTTTTGCCGAGCGGTAATTTCGGAAGCGAACTCGCTGGCTCTCAAATGAGCTGGAATATCCTTTACGAAGCGTCTACAGTCAACGAACTCGCCAGACGTTACGGCCTGAAGGGAAGCGATGTAGCGTCAAGATTGTACGAGGACAGAAAACTTCTTCTCGATTACAGGGACAAGCGTTACCCTTTGCGAGGCGACAACAAAGTTTTGATGAACTGGAACGGTCTCATGATCGCTGCTTTGTCTCATGCTTCAGTATCGTTTGAACAGCCTGAATGGAAAGACTTAGCGGAAAGAACTGCCTTCTTCATCAGGAAGAATTTTTCTGACAAGTCCGGGAAATGGTATCGGCGATGGATTGACGGCAAGTTGAACATAACGGCAGAAGCTGAGGATTACACATATTTTTTGTGGGGATTGGTTGAATTATGCAACGCTCTGAAACACTTTAACGCTCCTGAAAAACAGCTCAACGAATGGATTGAAGCAGGTAAAATTTTCGCCGATATTTTGATTGACAAGTTTGCTGACGAAAAGAACGGCGGACTCTTTGAGACTGAACACGCTGTCCTGTCCTACAGGCTGAAAACCTGCGAGGATTGCAATTCAATTCCGTCAGTAAATTCTGTAGCAATTATCGCCTTGAATGAATTAGCGTTCATAGCAGGCGAGAAAAAATATTCTGACTTTGCGAGAAAAATTATCGGCTGTTTCTCTCATTACGCACGAGAAAAAGCGATGAACTGTCTTTCGTTAATCTCGGCCGACTCAATGTGGAAGCAGTACAAGCCCAAGCCAGTGCCGAAGCCTGAGCCTGTTGCCGTTCCGACAGACGAGGAACTCAACCGTGAGGAAGAACACGAAGAGCAGAAGCCAGAGACTCCGACACCGGCAAGAACGCCAAGACGTTCGAGAGGCGCGAGAACTTCACAGGAAAGTTCATCAGCGTCAACAAGAAGAAGTGCAAGATCTCACAGGCAGCGAAGCCAGTGAGTTAATATAAATCATATAGGGGGTTATAAGATTGCGTTATATTAGAATTGCCGCAGTGAGTTTGATTATTGCGGTCATGGGGCTTTCAGCTTCGTACGCTGATTACAGGTTCGATGACATTCAGGGCCCCAGCGGTAAAGGCTCTCAATGGGTCGTAATGAATGATGCCAATGAGACCTTCGGAGCTCCAACAAGCACAGCGATACAGCTTTCGTCCGATGTCATGTCAATAGGCACTGACGCTGTACTCAATGTTCTCTCAGGAAATTCAGACACTACAGTGAATGACAGGAACATTCAAACGCTCTTTCTCGTGCTTTATGAAGGTCAGGGAACTTTTGACATGAATGCCAAGTCGCAGACACTTGGATATGACGTAAGCACGCCTGAAGTTGACGTGAATACTATCGTCAACGAGAATCAAGTTCCTTACTTTGCGACAAAAGAGGCTGACCAGTCGAACAACACTTCATCAGAGTGGAAGAATTTTCGCTTCAGCCTTTACCGTCAGAACTATCAGCACACTTATGACACAGTAGTTCAGTCGTTCACGTTCCAGCAGAACCCGGGCAATGCTCCTTCTCAGACGATAACACGTCCGTTTGTTATCTCGAACGTTCATTCAGGTACAGCCGCTTCAATGAGTGCGCCTCTTGTGCTGAGAATGGCACTGCGAGACAGTCCGTCAACGGCAGGCAACATAATCGCTTATGACCGTGCAGTATGGCAGATGACCGACAACATGACTACCGGCGGAAATCAATGGGTATTCATTCCTGTAGACGATTTGAACACCGACAACAAGCGCATCGAGTACAATCTGACTACAGAGATCGCCAACAACACTGCGTACCGTTACGCAATGCGTTACGCCGACAGCACAGGGGGTACTCTTCCGCCTGATGAGTGGAGATTTGACTTGTTCAGACAGCAGGGGACTACGAATCTTCCGAGATCGTTCCTTCTTGCAGCTGAGAGCCAGATTGCGCCGGGACTTGTTACGGTCTACCATAGACGCTACAACATCAACGAACAGAACAAATCGCCCCTTCATGTTTTCCCGGTTGATACGCCTGATAACGGAGATTTTGACTTGACACTGAATCACAAGATAATTTTCGGGAAAGATTTAGGCTCTTACAAGTACCCGGCATCAGAGGGGCGTTTCAATCTTTTCGAGACAACAGCGTTTCAGCCAAGACCGGCAAGCACGACATTTTACGATGATATTGCGACTGTAACGAAATCATACGGAAAAGTATCAGTGCCGACAAATACAATTTTCTCGTCAAGTTCAGTGAAACGCGAAATCATTGCCGATGACGTTCTCGAATACTTCACAGTCTCGCAGAATATCCCATCGAACGTCCAAAACTCAACATCAGAAGGAATGCTGCCTCTGTACATCACGATAAACATTCCAGTAACAAGAATCAGCGATAATGCTTGGTGGAACAACATGCTGAAAGTCTGGAGAGACACTGGAAGGATTGAGGATATTTTCGCTCAGAAGTACGACATTTACCTCAGAGCCGGTGAGAGTAACATCTGGAACTTGACTCAGGAACTTGCCGACAAGGGAGTCTACAACGACCTCGTGAAAGTATTTCTCGATGAGGACAGAGGAAGATTGACGCAGGACAATTACAGCGGAGTTCTGACACTGAGCTTCATCGTAATGTTGATGGACGGAACAAGAGACGGCGTGCGCCCTGAGTTGAGCATAGTCAGGGATAATTCAGTTGTGCAGGAGAACAGATACATTGTCGTCCGAGACGGTTACGCTGATAACAAGTGGGAGATGACGTTCTTTGTCGCACCTGCTGGGTGGCAGAACAATCCCAACAGGAACAGCAACAACCCAGTGAACACAATCAGCGGAGACAGGGGAGCGAGTGCTGGCGGTTCAGGCGGCGGCGGCTGTGCTGTGTTCAGCGTTTCGGCGTTGATTGCTCTGTCAGTGCTTTTCGTGAAACGTGAAAGGAGAGATTGAGAGTGAAGAAAATCGCGTTAATTGTGATGATACTGGCTGGAATGATTTTTCCGGCGGTGTCATTCGGGGCTGATTCTGTTACGCTTTGTGTCATGGACATATCAAAGCCGGTGATAGCCTCGCCGGATCTTGTGAAGCCTTATGTCCCTCCTGTCTACAGCGATGACGGGTCAATCGAAACGCCTGAAGAGAAAGGCGAATACACATTCCCGGCAGTGTCAGGAACAAATTACAGGTTCACTTCTGTAACTAACGCTCTTGATTTCGCTCTTGACGCTGAAGACTTCATCAAGACGAATTACGGCAGCTTCAACACAGCCAGCTATGATTACTCTTACGACCCTGAGCTTACTGAAATACCGAATAATCCCGTTGAAGTCAGCGTGAGAAAAAGCACAATCTCCTCAACAGAGACTATAACGGCTAAGTACTCTGATATTGCGGAAATAACGATTACTACAACTGCAACAGGTCTGACGAGTCCAAGCGGAGAAAGGCACTTCATATTACGTTCAGGCTCTCAGGTAACGTTCAGCGGTATAACGTTTCGGCCGAACAGCGACGGCACAGGCGGAGGCGTTGAAGTCAGATCAGGTACAGCGATCTTTGAGGACGATGTATTCGACAGCTGCGTAACGTCCGACAATGGCGGAGGCATTCTCGTTTCAGGCGGAACAGCGACAATAAAAGGCTGTACATTCACCGGCTGTCAGGCGAATTACGGCGGAGGCTTGGCACTCACAGGAAGAAGGGCAACGCTTAGAGCAACGACATTCACGGGCAACACGGCCGCGAATTACGGCGGTGCTGTGTACACGTCATCAAGCCTCGAAGTCAGTACAGATGTCAACTTCAACATAGCTTCAGATCCTCTGGCAAACACAGCCGACATGGGCGGAGCAATCTACATCGCCGAGAACGCTACAGCCAACATCAACGGTGCCAACGTCAGATTCTACGATAACGAGGCCAACAGCGGAGGTGCTGTCTACTTAGCGTCAAGAGCAACAGTGAACGTGTCAGGCTCAGGCGTTTCATTCACGGCAAATGTTGCCTCAAATGACGGCGGAGCGATTTACGCTTCAGCAAACGCAACAGTCAGCATAACAGGCGATGCGCCAGAAATCCTAGAGAACAGAGCAGTAAGCGGTAGTGGAGGAGCTATCTATCTCGGAAGCGCGGCAAGTTTCGCTCTCAGAAGCTCATCGCCAAAGCTGAACGAGAATCAAGCCACTTCAGGCAACGGCGGAGCGATTTACGCAGCTGGAAGAAACACGATAACAATCGCAAACTCTGCAACGTTCGACAGCAACACGGCCAATAACGGCGGTGCTGTCTACATGGCTCAGGGTACTACAGCAACGAATCTCAACATCACGGGAGACAATGCAGTAACCTTCAGCAACAATGAAGCTAACGTGTCAGGCGGAGCGATTTACGCTGAACAGAACGCTAATATTTCTTTCAACCCTGAAGTTACTTTCTCGTTGAACAAAGCTCAAGCAGGCGATGGCGGAGCAATTTGGGTGGCAGTGCCTTCACAGCTCCCAAGCGGAACAGTCTACTTCACCGACAACAACGCCGGAAAGGACAACACAACAACTACAGAGTGCAACGGCGGAGCGATTTGCATCGGAGGACAGACAGCTTCATCAATAACTCTCGGAAGCAGTTACAAATATTCGTTCTCAGGCAATGAGGCCAAGAATTACGGCGGAGCGATTTGCACTTATTCATCAGACGTAACTTTTGACAGCTACAACGTCAGCGTCAAGAACACGGCAGGAGTCGGCGGAGGTTTTGCGGCATCGAAGAACGCAAAGATAACAATACGCAATTCATCGTTCGACAATCAGGTCTCAAACGGTTCAGGCGGTGTCGTTTGGGCATTGAATGCTGAGGCTGACAGCTCAAATTTCGGCGTGAACGGAGCAAACCTCAGCAACGGTACTGAAAGCCATCAGGGCGGTGGAGCGATCTACTCAAACGGCGAACTGACTGTAACATCTTCATTCTTCACGCTGAACGAAGCCGCTCAAGGCGGAGGCGCACTCTATTCAAACACCGGCGATTTGTCCATAACTGATACACGCTTCACACAGAACAAATCGACTCAGGGCGGTGGAGCTGTTTACGCTGAGGGCTCAACGGTTGCGGTAACAAATTCATATTTCGCCAACAATCAGACTTCCTCAGGCAACGGAGGCGCAGTAGTCTTGGAGGGCTATTGCAGTTCAATGGTAACGTCCTCGACATTCAGAGGCAACGTCAGCTCAAAACTTGACGGAGGAGCTGTCTACGCTCAAGGCACGATTGACATCAGGCTGTGTTACTTCCGAGACAACAAGAGCCAGCGTTCCGGCGGAGCGATATACTTCAACCAGAACAATGACGACCCCAGCAGGTACTCAACATTCAGAATGACATCATCAATGCTTGAGGAGAACACGACAGACGGCGCGGAAGGCAACGGAGGAGGATTATTTGTTGTAGCGAATAACGCAGTGTTGACCAGCAACACATTCAGCGGTAACAGACTCTCTCTTGCCGGGAACTCAGGTACAGGCGGAGGAGCTTACGTTTCAGCGATACCGATTCAGGACGAGAATCTCGAGATCGTGAACTGCACGTTCTACAACAATCACATAGACGATGCCTCTTCGAGCGGTACAGGCGGAGGCGGTCTTGCTGTCTACTGCGAGAAGACTACGATTATCAGAAGCTGTACATTCGCTCTCAACGGCTCGCCGAGCGGAGGAGCTATCTACATCGGGGACGGCTCAAAAGTTCAGCTCTCAGGCACAATGGCTGTCGGCAACACTGACGAAGGAACGTATGACATCTGGTCTGACGGTACTATATCTTCAGGAGGCTACAACAGAATCGGCGTTTACGGAAAAGGCTCAGGAATAACAGATTTCTATTCCGAGACACGAAACGACTCTGACAGAACGTCATACCCTGCGAAAGGCTGGACTAAGGCAACATTCTTCAGCAACAATGTACTCGCCGACAATGAACGTACTGACTTGGGCAGCAACATACCGCCCTACATCGGAACGACTCTGGCCAGCCGTGTAAGGCTTCAGACTCTCATGCTCAGTGAAGACTCAACGCTTCCTCTTGTTGACCGTGCGACTAACTCAATACCTTACACGAGGCGAGGAATGTTCCCGACAACTGACGAGAGAGGCGTAGCGAGAGTCACGCAGGGTTCACAGATCAATCTTGACATAGGAGCGTGTTTCTTTGACGGAACGAGACCGAGCGGTGGTGAAAGCCCTGTAGCATCGTACACAATTTCACGTGTCGAAATCGGCGGTATTCCCAACAATCTCAGACGTGTAGGACAGACAGCGAGCCTTATCGCAAAAATCTACTACAGCAACGGTCGTACAGCGTTGGGCGGAACAGGAACGGACGAAGAGCCGATAACATGGACGAGCGACAAGCCCAACATCATCAAGATAAACGAGACAACGGGCGACATTGTTGTACTGAGTTACACGCCGGGCAACACTTACGTTACGATAAAGGCTACGACAGTCCGAACGAATCTCTCAGGCGCACAGGTCAGCGACACAAAATATATCCGTGTTACCGAGCCCGACTACAGCAACCTCAACACAAGCCCGCAGGTTATGCGCTACCTGTCCAGTTACGCTACGGACATAGCAGAGAGCGACATAGCCTTCAACTTGAGCGATCAGGTTACTACCTCAACGATAAGCGACTCGTCATTCCAGAGCAGTTTTTCGGCTGCCTACAACGGAGTCACGGCAAGCATGTCGGACTTGTTGAACTCGTCGGAAAATCCGTTCAAAACCGTAAGCAGCTATTCAAGTTCTGACGGCTTCACGGCAGCAAAATCATCAACTCTCGTCAGCTTCGAGGGCCTCTCAAAAGGCTACATTCTCCCCGTAACATATCAATGGGATTTCAACGGCGGTGATCTAATTGACCTTCTTGGCTACGACATGACTGGAAAAACTCCCGATGAAAGCACGCTCAACGAAATTTTTTCCGTGTTGAGACTCGATTTCGAGGGAACGTCAACAAAAATTCCCGTCATAGGTCCCGGAGCATTGAGCGCAGGTGAGGCAATGTCAGCCGGAGTTCTTGAGGCTTGGACTTTTGACGAGGGAAGCGGACTTTCTGTCGCAGTCAACGCATGTATCGCCAACGTATCAACATCAAGCGGAGTTTCATCGACAGCCAATGACGGCCCTCAGATCATCAAGAGCGGTTCAACGAATCTTCTTGTTGTGCCTGACGGTAACGGCGATGACGGCAAGATATACGGAACATTGTGGCTTGCGAAGAAGTCAGGAACTGACAACAGCGACAAAAGCAGCAACAGCGACCAAAAATCCGGCACAAGCAGCGGCGGCGGTGGCGGAGGCGGCGGCTGTAACGGCTTTGTCTCAATCCTGACAGCACTCGCCGTAACGTTCATTCTCAAACGAAGGTAACAAAAATTAAATCGGGTCTCTCAAAATTGGGAGGCTCGATTTTTTTTTGTTGCAATTTAGACAGCAAAGGTTAAAATTAGTCAATAAGAAAAGGAGAGATGATGAACATGAAGTATAAAGATTATTATAAAATTTTGGGAGTATCAAGAGACGCAAAGACTGATGAAATCAGGAAGGCTTACCGAAAATTAGCCAAGCAGTACCACCCCGACATCAACAAAGATGCTGGAGCAGAGGAGAAATACAAAGAGATAAACGAAGCCTATGAAGTGCTGAAAGACCCTGAGAAGCGTCAGAAGTACGACACACTCGGAATGAACTGGCAGCAGGGTCAGGACTTCACGCCTCCTCCGGGCTGGGGGAACTCGGGAGGCTATCAGCGTGTCGAGTTCGGCGGAGACTTCAGCGACTTCTTCCAGACGTTATTCGGCGGAGGCGGTTTCGGTGGTTTCGGCGACATTTTCTCGGGAGCTTCACACGCTCATCACCCGATGAAGAAAGACACTGAAGCGGAATTGACCTTGACACTCTCGGACGCTGTGAAGGGAGGAACGTACAATCTCAGAATCGGCGGAAGGACTCTAAGTGTCAACATTCCTAAAGGCATAACGGAAGGAACGAAATTAACGCTCAGAGGAAAGTCAGAGACAGGCGGAGACATTCACTTGACCATTCACATTGAGAAGGATTCCGTTTACGAGGTTGACGGCCATGACTTGACGAGGGAAGTTAAGGTACCTGTTTATGACGCTGTGCTGGGAAAAGATTTGACGGTTGACACTTTGACGGGAGAAGTTACGGTGAAGATGCCCGGAGGAATACAGGACGGCCAGAAATTGAGACTGCGTGGAAAAGGAATGCCGAAACGGGACGGGACATACGGTGATTTATTCGTGCGTGTGAAAATAGAAATCCCGCGACACATCAACGCTAAACAAAAAGAATTATGGCAGGAACTTTCAAGACTAGGTTAAACAGTCTATAATTTTCAGCAAAATTCGGAGGTGGTAAAACAATGAAGTCAAAAATCTTCAACGTCCCTAACACATTGAGCCTGATTCGTGTATTTCTCGCTCCTCTTGTGCTTCTGTTCCTGTCGCTGAGAATTGACGCTCCAATATCTTTTTTGCCTGATGTAAGCTGGGGCGATGCCATTGCAGCAGCCGTGTTCATTGTCGCTTCAATAACGGACGCTTTTGACGGTTACATTGCCAGAAAGTACAAACTAGTTACGACACTGGGAAAATTCATCGATCCTCTTGCCGATAAAGTTCTGGTGATTGCTGCCATGCTTGCTTTGATTGAACTTGGCCGTCTGCCTGCGTGGATAGTCATGGTAATTATCACCCGTGAATTTATCGTTACAGGACTGAGACTCGTAGCTGCTGCCGAAGGCGTAGTCATAGCTGCGTCAAAAGGCGGTAAGCTCAAGACAGTGTGTCAGATCATCGCTCTTGTCATGCTGATACTGAACATACCGGGCGGAATGTTTTTGATGTGGGTAGCAATGGTCTTGACTGTATGGTCTGGAATGGATTACCTCATCAAGGGAAGCAAAATCATCACAGGTTAATATACATTAAGGGAGGTGCTTGCCCGAAAACAGGAAGCCCTCCCGACAGGTTATTTCGTTAGAGTCAGCTTATAGCCTCCGCCGTCCCTCTCTTCAACATCAACGTTCCAGCCCTTATTCGATGCGAAACGTGATACATTATTGCGAGAAGTTGCAGTGTCAACCAAAATTTCAACAGTTCCTGACGAGAGACCGTCAAGAGCCTTTTTCGTCAGCATCACAGGCTGAGGACATGAAAGCCCCGAAGCGTTGACCGTTATAACATCGCTCATTTTGACTTACCCCCTGTCCCTGCAAAATAATCCGACGAAAGCGCAGAATATCAATCCCGCAACTGTAACGTGTATTCCGTAAGCACCTATCCCGGCTCCCGATGAAGCAGCCGAGAAATTATGAGCAACCGCCGCGCCTGCCAGCATTCCGAGAACGAATACGCCAGCGTCAGAGTCGCCTTCTCCGGCCATGATTAACTGTCTTCCCGGACAGCCTCCGGCAAGAGTGAAGGCGAGTCCTGACAGTACCATTCCGAGAAAGTTCCACGTCTGATTTGAATGTGCTACGGGTTGACCCTCAAAGCCCGGGTTGAACGTTCCGAGAGCGTAATTCGCCACAAACGCTACGACCATGAATGAGATTATGCCCTTCAACAGATAGGCATCTCCCATCATCAGAAAGTCTCGAATCGCTCCGACAGTGCAGAACCTCGAACGCTGAGCGAGCCAGCCAACAATCAGACCGGCAGCCAGTGCCATCAATGCCGGTGCGTGCTGTGAGCCGGGCCCCTTCTCCGAGAAGAATACAGGAGCGTTCTCGCCGAACTTGGGAGCAATGAACAGGAACGCTAAAAGCCCTAAAGCGATTAACGGCATGACCAAGCCGGAAGCCTTCGGGTTTTTGTCAGACGCTCCGAGACTGAAGCCCATTTTCAGGAAAACTATACCGATTATTACGCCGACAGCAAGTCCGCCGACACCGTAAAGAGCGTTCCAGTCTCCGCCGGAAACTCGAAGATAAGCCCTCCAAGGACAGCCCAAGAATACTAATGCCCCGAGCATTGCGAACATTCCCAAGCCGAAACGGACAGCAGGCGATGAACCGCCTCTAGGTGAATATTCACGGAACATCATCGCAGAAAGGAATGAGCCGAGAATGAAGCCGGGAATTTCCGGCCTGATGTACTGAACTACACCGGCTCTGTGAAAACCTAACGCCCCGGCGATGTCTCTTGTGAAACACGCAACGCAGAAACCCATGTTGCCGGGATTGCCGAAATGAGCAAGTGCCACAGCTATCAGACCGATCAGTCCGCCAGCAATCAACGGACCGTGCTTTGAAGTTAAAGCCTTGTCCATAAAAATTACCTCCTAAAAAATTTTTCATCGCTCATTCTATTACAATTATTACTATGAATCAGTAACGAAAAACTCGCAAATATACCGATAATCTTGAGACAGTAGGTTATAATATCCTGATTGAAAAACTTTAGGAGGCAAATTACATTTTGAATGCCAGAAAATTTTTGTTGACACTCTCAGCCGTCATTATCATTCTCACCACATCAGCAGCCGCAGTAAGACAGTCCAAAAGTTCATACGACATCATAATAGCAGGAGGCGGAACGGGCGGTATTTCCGCAGCGATTCAGGCCGCAAGAATGGGAGCGAGCGTCCTCGTTGTTGAGCCGTCAACATGGATAGGCGGTCAGGCAACAGCGGCAGGAGTCTCAACAATGGACGACATGAGCCGTCAGAAGAGCGGAATATACCTTGAGTTCCTCAACAGGGTAAAAAGCTATTACGACATGCGCGGCAAATCTATGGGTACTTGTTACTGGGACTCACGCTCCATCGCTTTTGAGCCTCACATAGGTCAGGAAGCGTTCATCTCGATGATCAACGAGGCAAGGCGAAAAGGAACTCTCGAATTTCTCATGGCCTCAGAGATAATTTCAGCCGCAAAAAAAGGGAGCGCAGTTTCTTCCGTAACAGTCAAAACTCCGTCAGGCAACAGAAATTATGCCTGCAAAGTTTTGATTGACGCAACGGAATACGGCGATATTCTCCCGTTGACAGGAACACCATACAGGGCTGGCAATTCTGTCTCAAAATTCATCAACAATGACGCTATGATTCAAGACATCACATGGACAGCGGTAATCAAAAAATATTCGGGAGGAGTCCCGGCTTACCTGAAACCTGAAATTCCTCTGCCCGGTTACGAACTGGCTAAAAGAAATTACGAGAGCTTCGTAAGTGCTGACGGCTTCAACTTCAAGAATACTTATCCCGTTCAGATGCCCGTGAATTTCATGACGCACAACGCCTACAGGGGACTGCCTGACAGTTCCAACCCCTACAACTATGACTCTGACAAAGAGAACAGAGCATACATCACCAAGACAGTTTTGAACTGGGGCAACGATTATCCCGGTACTTACGGCTGGGTAAACGGCAAAAAGGGTCTGCCTGTAGCGTACTTAGAGGACAGAAATTTACGCCTTCAAATCGAACGTGAAGCACTCATCAAAACGTTGCACTTCATCTACTACATTCAGAACGAACTCGGCGAGGACTGGTCAGTAGCCGATGATGAGTACGCTAACAGGATTCTTCCCGAAGCTGCGAGAACTCTCCCAAGAGAGTGGCAGGAGCTGGCGAGGAGAATGCCGGTGATACCCTACGTGAGGGAGTCGAGACGCATAATCGGGTCGCACACTCTCACATCGCAGGAGCTAGCGTATAACTCACTGAGCTACAGGGACGGACACACGAGCCGTGAATTTCCCGACGCTATCGCCATAGGAGGCTACATTCTTGACCTTCACGGGGCTAACACTGACGCTGATACGGAATGGGAACTTGACGAGACGATGAGACATCAGGAACTCAACAGACCTAGAGGACCGTTTCAAGTGCCTATGAGAGTTTTGATTCCTGATGAGACTGACGGACTGATTGCCGCCGAGAAGAATATTTCAGTGTCAAGACTCGCCGCAGGGACTTTGAGACTTCAGCCGATTACTATGATGACCGGGCAGGCTGCCGGAGCGTTGGCGGCTGTGAGCATTCGAGACGGAAAGAGGCCGAGAGACGTTCACCCGATGAGGGTACAATGGGAACTGCTGAAATCGGGCGTGGCTTTGTCGCTGTGTCATTACTCTGACGTTCCGCCGGAACATTCGTTCAACAAGTCGGTACAGATCTCGAACATGTACGGAATAATCACGGCGAACGAATACCCTCATGCGCCTTCATTCAACCTTCAGGAACTGGACAATCCCGTTCTTGAGATGGCGATAATTCGAGGAGCTGACAAGGGAGTTTTCGGAGTGAACGACATTCTGACGGGCAATGAAGTTATTAAAATCCTTGAGAAGGCACGTGAAGTGATGAAGATAAAAGGAGCTGAGAAAATTACCGTCAACAAACCGGGAAACACAATCTCACGGAGCGATTTCGTGAAGGCTGTGTGTGATGCCTTTCCTGAACTGAAGACGATGAAGCCGACGAGAAAGAAACTTCCCTTCAAGCTCGGAAAGAATCGAAACGCTGAATATGCTGAGATACTCGGATTACTCGGAGTGCTTGACGCTTACGGGATTGAGAACGAGTTTCACTACGGTTACCCGGTAACAAAGGGTGAAGCATGTGATGTCATCGTTAGGGCGTGTATCGCTGTTGCCGGTGAGTGAGGACGAAAAATTTTTGGGTGAAGGGCTAAGGCTCTTTGCCCTTTTTTATTCTCCCTTAAACTTTATTCTCCCTCGAAGATTTATAGCGGTCTCAGTCATTCCGACAACTATAACCCAAGGCCAGAAGAACGGAACTGTCAGCACAAGACAAACGAGAATTTTCGTTCCACGTTTCAGCTTGAAGCCGTCCATTATCCAGAAAGCTACGGACAATCCCTGAATGAACATGAGCAAATTCACGACTATCTGTAAATTCATGATGAACATCGTGCCGGTGAACCAAGTGTCAACATCGACCGCCCAGCCCAATATCAATGCAGCGACCGACACCATCAGGAGCGATGCAGGGAACTTCCACAGCTTGAACTCTGGAAGCTCAGGGGGAATATTTTTCAGGGACGGGAAGAATTTTTTTGACACAGCTACACATAGCGAGCAATTCAAATACGCCTCAACGCCAGCGTAAATCACCAGCAATGACGGCAGAAGGTGCGGAAAAACAGCGAGAACCTGCGCTAAAGTAGCGGAAAGTTCCGGCCTGTCTCCGTAAAGCTGAGACATTGCAGCCTCCATTTGAACGACATCGGGGAACAAAATATTTTTCCCGGTAAAGAACCAGAACGCCGCAAGCAGAATCGTTTTGAAGAAGATTGACGCTCCAGCAATGATGATGACGCTTTCACCGCCTGTGTATTTCTTGATGCTCTTGAAACTTTCCTGAGACAACACGAACATCATCGCCGATAACGGAGCGCAGGCAACAAGGAAATAAGCGGCCATTGACGGCGAGACAGCTAAAAACAATGTCGCCTCTATCATCAGTTCAGCGATACTCATGCTCTTTCTGCCCTCAAGACTGCCCAGTATGCACAAAGGCAGAGGACACAGCATCAGTCCCAAGAAGCCGACAAGAGGCAAAAAACTCCCTGCGAGAATCATCGCTAGTGTAATGATTACGCAGGGAATTATTCTTTTCATGACTCGAATTAGTCTAACGAGTAAGGCAGAAGAGCCATGTATCTTGCTCTCTTGATGGCCTCAGTGAGAAGACGCTGATGTTTGGCGCAATTCCCGGTAACACGTCTGGGAATTATCTTGCCTCTTTCGCTGATGTACTTTCTGAGTTTCTCAACGTCCTTATAGTCTACATGCTCCTGCTTTTCGACACAGTAATAGCAAAATTTCGGCCTGCGTCTTGATGAACCTCTGCGAAGTCCTCCGGCCGCGCCTCTTGATGAAGCCGGTCTGCCTTCGCGTTCAGTGTTTTCACGCTCATTCATTTTTCCTTTAGTCCTCCTTCTCTGTGAATATTAGAACGGTATTCCGCCCTCTGAGCCTGCATCGGGCATTCCGTTGTTATCGTCTGCGAATCCCTGAGAGAATCCTCCTCCGCTGAATCCGCTCTCGCCTATGCTCTTGCCGAAATCGTCATCGCTTGGGACTCCGCCTGATGACATTCCGCCTGAACTGCCCTGTTCACGTGAGCCAAGCATCACCATACTGTCAACCCAAATTTCAGTCGTGTACCTCTTGCCGGAGCCGTCTTTAGCGTCATAGCTTCCTGTCCTTATACGGCCTTCAATAAGTACGGGGCTGCCCTTCTTGAGATATTTTCCGCAGGTCTCGGCGGTGCTGCCCCATGCTACTACGGAAATATAATCGGCATTTTCCTGCCATTCTCCATTAGCGTCTTTGTATCTGTTGTTGACGGCAACTGTGAAACGGGCAAAGGCTTTTTTGTTGACTGTGTAACGTACTTCAGGGTCTTTAGTCAGATTTCCGGCAATAATAGCTCGGTTAAAACCTCTCATAATCCACGAGCCTCCTTAGTCATCAAGAACGATCATCAAATGACGGTAAACGTTAGCTCTAAGGCCAAGTATACGCCTAAGCTCAAATGTCTGTTTCGGCTCAAGCTCAAACGTGAACAGCACATAATAACCTTCAGTCTTCTTGTTGATCTGGTAAGCTAGGGTACGTTTTCCCCAAGCGTCTGACTTTGATACCGTTCCGCCCAAGTTCTTGATTACTTCCTCAATCTTCGTAATCTCCTCGCTCTGATTCTCCGTAGCGGCATCAAGAATGGTAAGCATTTCATATTTCCGCACTTTCTGCGCACCTCCTCCCTATGGACTATCGGCCTTCCTAAAAAGGCAGGGCTGTTAAAACCGCTCAGGATTATATCACATGACACAAAAAAAGACTCCCACGTTTTTTGTGAGAGCCTCTGTTAATTTCTGAATTTTGGTCGGGACGAGAGGATTCGAACCTCCGACCCCCTGCACCCCATGCAGATGCGCTAAGCCAGACTGCGCTACGTCCCGTAACAAGCGTTAATTTTACCGCAAAATCCCATTTCGTCAAGCCTCATTCGACAGGACGTTTCATCACCGCGAAAAATACATTCGGGTCAAAAGTCGTCCTAACCGCAAAAATCTCGGCTATCTCCCAGCCTTCAAGGCCGTTGCGATTCAGAAGCGACTCAACTTCCGATGTTTTCTCATTCGCTCCCTTGCTCTTCTGCAATGATGTCAGCGATCCGAGCGGTACTATCTTGTACTCATACTTCACACGTTCAGCAAATGAACACGATGAAAGAATGAGCGTTATGACGATGGCAGCAAAAAATTTCTTCATGGCTTAGTCAACCGCCCTTATAACAACGCCTGTAGCAACAGCAACACGATAGATTATGTCGATAGTGTCCTTGAAGGATTCTATGCTCGACCTGTCCATGTACTTCATTGGAACAACGATTGTGTCGCCCGGCTCAACAGTCGCGCTGAATCCGCTGGGAGCTTTCCATTGTTTGCTCGATAACATCGCTGTGCTTCTCGTCAGTCTTAGAGTAGTACCGTCAGACTTTATCAGGTAGACAAGACGCTTGTGAGCCGTCCTCAATGCTCCGCCTGCTGCACTGATGTAACCGTTGATGCTCATCTCCGGGCGGTAAAGCTGTGTCGTTGACGAGTAGACTGCGCCGAGAACGTTGACGGTGATCGGCATTTCAGGAACGTACAGAGCGTCGCCGTTCTGAAGCTCATAGTCCCATTCTGTTCCCCGAATGTTGTCGGGCGTGTCTACTTTCGTTACTATTCGGCCGATTACGTCCATCTGCCTCAAGTTGTTGATTAGCTGTCTTCGTCTGTTGTACTCCTGTGCCAATGCTCCTGTGTTGCCAGTGCCGACGATGTTCTGAACCGACTCCAAAAGTTCACGATCCATTCTGTCGGCCATCTGGTTGATTGAAACTCTCTGTGCCTGCGCAACGCTGACACGGGTAAACACTGCTCCTCTCAGGAATGCCTTTGGCGTAAAACCTCCGGCTCTCTCGAGTACGTCAGAGAGTCTTTCGCCCGGGAACACTGAGTAATTGCCCGGCCTCCTGACTTCACCAAGTATATAAACTCTCATCTGCGGTTTCCAGTCAGGAATGACCAAGACCGTTATCTGATCCATGTTCTCAAGCGTAAGATTATGCACCGGGTCGCCCTGCATGGCCAAGCTCAAGTCAACCGTGAAACGCTGGTTAACCGGTCCGTCCTCTGAAGGCGTTGTGCGTGTTACTTCCGCTCTTGTCGAAGCTGTAGTAGTAAGACCGCCAGCCCTGTTGATGACTTCTGAGAGTTTTGTCTGACCGGGAGTTATGGCGAAGACTCCTGGATTGACCAAAGGCCCTGTGATGACAACTGATGTAGCAAGATTGAAGACAGGATACAGCCTTATTATGTCGCCGTCTTTCAGTTCCATGTCCTCAACATCGGGCAATGCTCCCTCAAACGCTGTAGCGTATGTACTGTCGAAGACTCTGAAATACTGCACTCTCCCTTTGAATGTTCTAGCGTTCTCTCCGCCTGCGATGTAAATCAGGTCTTTGACTCTCGTTGCTCCGCTGAGTTCGTAAACACGAGGCCTTCTGACTTCTCCTGCGATTGCCACGAGAGGCCCTACAGGAGGAATATATATCACGTCTCCGGCCTGAAGCCTTACGTCCTGAGTCTTGTCGCCCTGCAATAACATAGCGTACATGTCGAATACCGCAACGGTTCTGCCTCCACGCTTGAGTTCGATGTTTCTGAGAGTTCCGTTCTCCGCCGGTCCTCCTGAAGCGATGAGAGCGTTGACCAGCGTTGAGAATGAAGAGACCGTATAAGCTCCCGGACGAGCGGCATTACCCGTAACGTACACCATGATTGAGCTTAGTCGACCCATCGAGAGATTCATCTGGAAGCCCGTGTAGTACTGGTTGAGTCTGGCACTGATTATCCTCTCGGCCTCCTCAATCGTGTAACCTGCAAGGCGTACCATTCCGATGTGAGGGATCGCGGCCATTCCGTCTCTGTTGACATTAAAACGGAAGTTGCCTTCTTCAGGGATTCCCCAGAGCGTCAGAGTCATCTCATCGCCAACGCCTATCCTGTAACCCTGTGTTACCGGCGAAGAGTCCTGCGGTGCGTAAGTTGATGGAGGCATGCGGAAGAATGACACTCCGTAACGCGGAATCAATCTGAACAATTCGCCCATAGTGTTGCCGACTACACGCTGATTCAGTATGTCGTCAAGGTATGCGTTCACGTCCGCTGCGGTCATTCTGTCGTTATCAGCGTCTGTTACAGAAGCTGAAGCGGAAGTCCCAAGACTCTCAGCACCGATTTCGCTGGTCTCTGTCCCGGTCTGAGTCTGCTGAGTTTCACCGGTAGTGTAATCGATATTTTGTGTCGTCTGCTGAGAGCCTCTGTTGAGCCCGGAAAGGTCAATGCCTCCGATGTTCGTGTTCGGTATCGAAGGCATACCCGTTGACGGTGATGAGGGCGTTGTCGGCATTGCTATATCTCCCGGAAGGCTGAGCTGTGGTGTCGCAAATGGTCCGGGAGTGGCTACCTGCGGAGCTGCTATGGTTGACGAGCCTCCCAATGCTGCTGCGGACGCTGAAGAAGCCGCTGTCAGTATCAAAAGGCTTGTCAAAAAGTACTTTGTCAATTTCAATGTTATCACCTCTAAGAAATTTTTTGCTACCTAACAATATATTCAAGTATGCTTCGGACTTCTTTATCACCCCTGTACGCGTCATCATCTCCGTATGAACAGTATTCACGGAGTATCTTCTCAACATTCTTCTTCATGGGAACCGGACGAAGCTGGCTGATGAATCTTTCAGGCGTTCGGACTATTCCGCCTTCCCGCCCTGAGTGCATTCGCCATGTCGAGAGGAACATAGTGTTCTGTTCCCAGATGTGTGAGCTTGGATTCCCGAACCATGAACCGAACCACTTATCAGCAGGAAGTTCCATGTGTACTCCTGCTCTTGTGAAATCTTTTCCGGGTGCCTCAATGTCGGTCTTAATGTACCAGAAGCCGACTGCTGTATCGTCCCAATGTCTTGTCGCTGAGAACTTCCAGCCCCTGTCTTCGTCAACAACCCAGCCGTAATCAGCTTGAATGTCGAGGTCAAGTCCCGGAATGTTCACGCCTGCCTGAAGCCACTGAGCATTGATCCATTCTTTCTCGTTTCTGTTTTCGTGGACTCCTCCGCCGCTGTAACGTAACCTTCCGTCCGTCAGCCTTGCGAATGACCAAGGGTCTCTGTCGTGGTAGATTGAGGCTCTAGCTCCTATCCACCAAAGGCCGGATTCGCCGTAGTACCTTGCCCACAAGTTCGCGCCGAACCATTCCTCATCAAGATAGCCTCCCTCGCCGAAAAGCCAAGCCCTTCCGCTTCTGCCCATATGCCCGGCGTAAGTCATGGCCGCCTGCTGAAGCCTGATGTTGTCGTTGAGGTCCTTTTCCCACCAAAGGCCGGTGAAGTCCTCAGTGTCAATATCGTTGTAGATCGGGAAGCGTACATCGACATTCGCGCCCCAGCCGTGTTTGAAACGCCCGGTGTAAACTGCGTCAATGTTCAGCCTGTCCATGTAATCACGGTTAAGAGTCTGGTCTATCCTTATGTCGTAAGCTAACATGAATTTCAACTCGTTCTCGCCTTTTGACGACAGAACATTTTTGTCAGGTGCTTGAATGTCGGAGCTTGCCCAAGAGAATACAGCCGAGTTTATCGAGTTGTCCTCTCGGAGTGAACGTGCCCTTATGTCAAAGAGCAATGAGCCGGGAAATTCAGCCTTCACTATCGGTACGCTTGCGTTCTTAGCGATGAGGAGAACTGAATCGGTCTCAGGCATCACAGCAGAAAGCACTATCAACACCATCGCCATCGCTTCAGCGTGAGAGGCGTAACCGTAATTCTCGTAGGACAGCGATAAACGTTTTGACTCGTCCTCTGTTTTTTCAACTTTTATGTCAACATCTCGGACTCTCGTGTATTTTTCCAGACCTGTCTTGATTTTCACGAGCAAGTCGCCGGATTCTATGTTGTCCCAATTTGCCTGCCTGAAATCGCCGGGAGTGTTGATTTTCTTTTTGGTCTCACCGATGAAAGGCCCGTTGAGATTGATTCTCTGTGAAATTGAGAATACCCATTCGTCTCCACGCTGATAGCTTGCGGAGCCTTGAAGGCCGAATGGAGTTTTGAAGACTAAACCTGCGTTGTATTTTGATGAGGGAGTTTTGTTGAGTTTTACTACGCCGTCTTTGCTGTAATCAAGCGGTGAATATTCTGCCTTGAACGTTAGCCACTCGGCAATATCCCATTCAATTCCGCCGTAAAAGCCGTTGAACCTCTTGTCGCCGTAACCGAGAGTCGCCGCAAAATCTCCGAATCGCCATGTTGCAGCACCGAAATACGCCTTCATGAGTTCAGTTCCCATCATGTCAACGACTCCGACAGCGAGCGAAGGAATGATCCAGCTATCCTGCTCTCTTGCGTGCCAGAGCATAAATTTCAGGTCGATAGCTTTATCCATGTAACGCCGTCGGCCTCCTCCTGTGGTGGCATTGCCGAAGGTTGACAGTCTCGCGTTAATCTCAAGCCATGGAAGCCAAGCAAGATCAATATAGTAAAAATAATACGGCGGAGCATAAGTGTAACCGAAACGCCCTGCGCCGTCTTCCGGCATTTCAGCAGTAGGATATTCCCATAAGCCTGTAAAACCTGTGTTGCCTCCTGTTGACGAAAAAGCAACGCCAGTCAGGTTTACAATCAGGCTCAAGATAAGTATACAATAAAAAATCCTACGCAAACAAAACCGCTCCTCATGAAAAATTTTTAAGCTATTTTAC
>CAJODC010000009.1 GCA_905233215.1 uncultured Synergistales bacterium | reverse complement strand
CTGGACATTGTGCGCGAGCATTCCCGAAAGCGTAATCCTTGACCCCGTAAGAAGCATGAATGAGAGAGTCATTTTCACGATACTGTCATTCGTGGGGGCATTCGTGATTATCGTGCTGCTTGCTGTTTTTGCCGCCCGTAAATTCTCGCACAAACTCACCGCACCTATTATCGCTCTCGAAGATGACGTGAAGAAAATCTCAGGCGGAAACCTCGATTACCGCGCCGAAATCCGCAGCAATGACGAGATAGGCGACCTTGCAGAATCCTTCAACAACATGGCCGCTTCCCTCAAGGAATACGTCAAGAACTTAGCCGCCGTTACAGCCGAGAAAGAACGAATCGGAGCTGAACTCAACGTTGCGACTCAGATTCAAGCCGACATGTTGCCGCGAATATTCCCGCCGTTCCCTGACAGGAAAGAATTTGACATTTACGCAACAATGAACCCTGCAAAGGAAGTCGGCGGAGATTTCTACGATTTCTTCTTCGTTGATCACGATCATCTCGCAATGGTTATGGCTGACGTTTCCGGGAAAGGCGTACCTGCTGCGTTGTTCATGGTCATCGCAAAGACTCTCATAAAGAACCGAGCGCAAATGGGCGGAACTCCGTCAGAAATTCTTGCTGATGTGAACACACAGCTTTGCGAGGGCAACGAGGCGGAATTGTTCGTTACCGTGTGGCTCGGAATACTCGAAGTGTCAACCGGCCATGTTACAGCCTCAAACGCTGGCCATGAATTTCCTGCCATATATCGTCCGGGCGAAGGCTATACTCTCTTCAAGACAAAGCAGAGTCCAGCCGTCGCAACAATGGAAGGATTGAAATTCAGAGCCTCAGAATTTACGCTCAACCCCGGCGATGATTTGTATCTCTACACTGACGGAGTAGCAGAGGCCACGAACATTAACGAGGAACTTTACGGCACTGAAAGAATGATTGACGCTCTGAACGAAACTGTTGACATGCCCGTTGAAGAGATACTGAAGACGATGAAGAAGTCTGTTGACGATTTCACGGGAGAGGCTCCGCAGTTTGACGATATAACGATGCTGTCATTGAAGTATTACGGGAAATGCTGAGAAAAAATATCGCTGTACAGATTATAGCTGGCGTTGTTCTTGTGCTTGTCGGTCTGACGGTCTTTGTATGCGTAACAGGCTACAGGGAGTTCACATCAGCCGTTGCCACTCAGTACAAGGACTGCGCGTTCAACACGGCAAGGACGGCAAGAACTTTAATCCCTCATGAGCTTTTGACGGGGGAAATTGCCGGGCCTGAGTTCCGAATGAGATTCAAAATGCTTGAGGACGAATGGTCAAGGCTAGCCGACACTCAAGACGCTACATTCATTTACGTTATACGGCCGGACAAGAGCGACTACAATCACATAAAATTTTTCCTCAGCGTAATGAACAGTTCGGCAAATTATGACCGTTACCCTAGCGGTTATGTCAGGCAGACAACGAATGACGAATACCGGCGCGGCTACAAGGAAATTTGCGAGAACGGAAGCCAAATAGTAACAATTTTCCGGGACAAGGGCGACAGTGAAACAGGACATCACATTACCGTAATGATTCCCGTGAAACTTAATGACTCAAGCCCTGTTGACTGGATACTATGCGTACAGCGTCAAATGGAACGCCTGAACTTTTACCGAACGTCTTACGTTGACCATGTTGCTACAGTAGCGGCTGTGATAGTGCTTGCTGTGTTTGCAGTGTATGCTTTGTACCTGAACAAAGTTTTAATACGTCCGGTGCAGAAAATAGCGGCTGAGACGGAAAGATTTGCCCGCGAGAACACGAAAAGCGAATCGCCTCTAAGCATGGGAATAACGACAGTAAACGAAATAGGCAGGCTTGCGAAGACGATTGACGCAATGGAGTCAGACGTTCTGAATTATATTGAGAGCATAAAGCGTATAACTTCCGAGAAGGAACAGATAAAGGCTGAACTCAATATAGCCTCAAAGATTCAGCTTGACATGCTGCCGAAGATTGTACCTCCTTTTTCGGACAACAAGTGCTACGATATTTCAGCGACAATGACTCCTGCCAAAGATGTCGGCGGAGATTTCTACGACTTTTTCATGATTGATGATAATCATCTCGCAATGGTCATGGCTGATGTTTCAGGAAAGGGAATACCTGCTGCTCTTTTCATGGCAAGGGCAAATGCAGTAATTCGGACTCGCTCTCAAATGGGCGGTACTCCTTCTGAGATTCTCAATGACGTTAATAATCAGTTATGCGAGGGCAATGAGGCTGAATTGTTTGTTACTGTGTGGCTTGGGATTCTCGAACTATCAACGGGAACAGTTACCGCCTCAAACGCTGGCCATGAATACCCGGCGATTTATCGTCCCGGAGAAGGCTACACGCTGTTCAAGACGAAACAGAGTCCGGCAGTAGCCACGATGGAAGGATTGAGATTCAGGCCGAGCGAGTTCACATTGAATCCCGGCGATAATTTGTATTTGTACACAGACGGAGTCGCGGAGGCCACGAACAGCAATAACGAGCTTTACGGCACTGACAGAATGATTGAAGGGTTGAACGGTACGGTTGACATGCCTGTTGAGGACATACTGAAGACGATGAAGAAATCTGTTGACGATTTCACGGGCGATGCTCCACAGTTCGATGATATAACGATGCTGTCATTGAAGTATTACGGAAGGAGAGAATGAAACTTGAGAGAACTTACTACGGAAGCAAGCACAGAGAAACTCGATGAAGTACTTGATTTCATTGACGCTGAACTTGAAGCGATGGGCTGCGGAATGAAGACGGTGAATCAAATCAATTTGGCCGTTGAAGAAATTTTCGTGAACATCGCCCACTATGCCTACGACCACGAAGGAGGCAGAGCGAGAATTACTGTAACCGAAAAAGACGGAAGCGCAGAGATTACTTTTGCCGACAGGGGAATACCTTACAACCCTTTAGAGAGGCCCGACCCTGACGTAACGCTTTCGGCTGAAGAACGCAAAATCGGCGGACTTGGTATATTCCTCGTCAAAAAAATTATGGACACTGTAAGCTACGAATACAAAGACGGCTGTAATGTCCTAACGATGAGCAAGAAGTGTTTGTGAAAAAAATTTCCCCCTGCTCTTTTTGGGCAAGGGGATTATTTTTTCTGATTACTTGCTGGCCTCGTCAATGGCCTCGTTCATCGCACAGATTGCGCATTTTTCTTTCTTGCTGTGAAGGCTTCCGCATTTCGGACACGTTACCATGTCGCTCTCAGCTGCGTAGAGCCTGATGCCGTGACACTCCGGGCATTCGTAAATATCAACATGGACTCTGTCGGCCTTGAGTAATGCGCTTCCCATAGGATAACCGGCTTCTCTGAGTTTTAATTCTTTGTGGCATGACGGGCAAAATTTTTCTGACATTTCGACAATCTCCTTTCCCGTAAGTCTAGGCCATTATACCACGCTTAACGATTTGTTCAGCAGTCAAAGTTTACGCTGTCGTTCCTTGACTTAATCGTTATCTTTACTCGAAAAGTTCCGATACAATATCAGCGACTCTCTCGACTTTGTTGACCTTCACAACGTTAGAACCGCAGAAGAACAACCCTGTCTCCCAGTTCCCAACTTGAGCGTCAACAAGAGCGGCGGCGATGCAGAAAGTCTCTTTCGTCTTCCTGTAACGGCAGTGGCTCAGACAGTTGGCGAAACATGGCTTGCTCTCGACTTCGCCTTCAAGATATTTTGCGACAAATGGATTCTTTATCGCCCTTCCAGGCAGACCCGCTGGACTGTGAATCAAAACAACGTCCTCTTCCTTTGCGTCAATATACGCCTGTTTGAATCTGTCTGAAGCGTCGCCCTCAACTGTACAGGCGAATCTCGTTCCCATTTGAACGCCCTTCGCACCAAGCGCAAAAACTCGCTCTAGGTCGCTTCTGTCCCAAATACCTCCGGCAGCAATCACAGGTATGTCGCTCTTCATCTCTTCAGCAACATACTTCACCACGTCAGGCACAGCTTGTTCAAGCCGTAACGCCGGGTCATAGACCTGCTCAATCGTCATCGCTCCGAGATGCCCTCCGGCTGTCGCTGGCTCTTCAACAACAAAGGCATCGGGGACTCGGTGATACTTTTTCTCCCAATGACGAGTAATCAGACTCGCTGCTTTCGCTGATGACACTATCGGTACTAAAGCGACATCAGGAAAATCTTTCGTGTAATCTGGAAGCCTTAAAGGCAGTCCAGCTCCAGAAATTATTATGTCCGCTCCTCCTTCGGCTGAAGAACGTACCTGTCTGTCATAGTCAGTCAGCGCAACCATACAGTTCACGGCAATGATTCCGTCAGGCCCGGAGATTGACTTTGCTTTTGCGATCGCTTCCTTGATCACGATCTCGTTCACGTCAAAATAATTATGCTTCTCTATCTGGAACAGCGGTGAATCGTGCGCAAGTCCCACGCTTGCTATCGTTCCTATTCCGCCGTTCTTAGCGACATGGCCAGCTAGGTTAGGCCCTGAAATGTCTACTCCCATTCCGCCCTGTATAAGCGGATAACGCGGTTGATACTTTCCTATTCGCAATACAGGCATGGTTTCATTCAATTCCCTCTACACCTTCCTTAGATTTTTATGAAGTATACCAGATTAAACACGTTTCAGCCTCACAGTGAAACAAGTTCCTTCACCTTTTCTGCTTGTTACCGAAATTTTACCGCCGTGAGCCTCAACTGTCGCCTTGACAATCGCAAGACCTACACCGCTTCCGCCCGTTACTCTCGTTCTTGACTCGTCAGCCCGCCAGAAACGTTCAAAAACATTCGGCAAATCCTCCTGTGAGATTCCGATTCCAGTGTCAGAAACTTCGATCACTGCCTCGTCATTTTCGGAGAATAATCTCACGCTTACAGTGCCTCCCTTGTCGGTGTAACGCAGTGCGTTTGACAGCAGGTTGTCGATTACATGCCTGAACTTTTCACGGTCAATCTCGCAGTTCACGTCATCAAGTTCAGCGGTCAAAATTATTCCTGACTTTGAGAAAACAGGACTGAAACTTTCTGTTACGGGCATGAGAAAATCTTTCATGTTTGTTGACTCAGTGTTAAGCCTCAAAGTTTCGCCCTCAATCCTAGACAATGCGTCAACGTTCCCGATCAAGTCAGCAAGTCTCGTCATCTCGTTCACGCAAAGCGCAAGGCGTTCGGGAGTCGGCTCAAGTATTCCGTCAGCAATCGCCTCAATCTGAGTTCTTGTTACCGTGAGAGGGGTTCTCAGTTCGTGAGCGACATCGACCATCAAACGCCGTCTCAATTTTTCCTGACCGTCAAGCGACCTCCCTAAATCTTCAACGCATCGTGTCAAGGTGTCAAGTTCTCGAATGCCTACGGGCTTGGCCTCTTCGTGAACGTCATAATCTCCACGTGAGATGCTCTTCGTTCTTTCGATTGCACGGACAACAGGACGGCTCAATTTCCCGGCGACAAAATAGCCGACAGTACACGCAAAAAGTATCATCACCAATGCTCCCGTCAGTGTGTAACGTGTGAGGTAATCGACAAATGATGTCTCGTAGCGTCCTGAAGGGAGCCGGCGTTCGATTTCGAGTCGTCCTATGCTGCGTGGAAGTTTGATTTTGATGTGTTCGGTTTCGGATTCTTGTTGACGCTGTCGGTGCTGAATGTTCATCGGCCTCAATGTGTAGACTTCTCGACCTTCAGAATCTATGAGAGAGATCGTCATTCCCACCCATTGAGGAGAAGGGCGCAGAATGTCCATGACTCTTCGGCGTTTCCAGATGCCTCCTTCTTCATCGTAGAGAGCAGCGAGAGACTCGCCGAGATTCTCAAGGTCAGCCTGCCTCCTTTGAATCTGGTAATTTCTGAAGCCGTCAACGCTGAGTTTCAAGCACAGTAGAGGCACAACAATTCCCGAAAGCACAGCGAGTATCACATAAAGTATCAGGAAATGAGAACGGAGCGATCTACTTTTCATCATCAAGCCTGTAACCGAAACCGTAAATAGTTTTTATCCAGCCGTTTTCATGGCCGGGTTCAGCGAGTTTTTTGCGAAGATTTTTGATGTATGTGTCAATCGTCCTGTCAAAGCCTTCGTAATCATCACCGAGCGCAGAACGTATGATCTCTTCACGCGACCATGTGCGGATCGGTTTTGATGCCAGTGTTGAGAAGATGAGGAACTCGCTTTTTGTTACGGTTATGGGCTTGCCGTCCTTGCGGATTTCGACTCTTTCGGGGTCGATTTCGATTCGTCCGTCAGCACAGAAGCCCGAAGCGATATTGTCTCGTGAGGCTGCCGGGCGTAACTGGGCTCTGATTCTCGCCATCAACACACGAGGGCTGAAAGGTTTAGCGACATAATCATTCGCTCCTGTGTCAAGACCGTAAACAACATCGGCCTCGCTCGTCTTCGCAGTCAGCATGATTATTGGTACTTGAGAACTTTCACGGATACGCCTGCAAACTTCTTCGCCTGAAAGTTTCGGTAACATTAAGTCGAGAATGACGAGTGAAATTTCATCACGTTCAAAAATTTCGAGAGCCTCAATTCCGTCAGAGGCCGTTACGGTGTCATAACCTTCACGTTTAGCGTAAGCACTGACGACTTCAGCTATTGACGGTTCATCTTCAACGATAAGAATCTTCACGGTAGAAAAAACTCCTTCACAAAAAATACAAATTGATTTCATTTTGCGTTCATAATCAAGGTGTATTCTATCAGCGTTGAAACAAGGAGGTAAACAGAAAATGAAGAAAACGAAAATAACAGCAGCAATAATGATAGCATTAGCAGGAAGTGTAATGGTAACATCAGCAGAGTCAGCCGAAGTGAAAGCAGGATTTCATCACGGCCATGAATGGAGAGAGCCTCCGCGCCGTGAATGGCATGAACCGCCTCCGCCGCCACCGCCACCGCATCATCACCACAGGCCGCATCACTTCATGCCGGGACCGCCTCCGCCACCGCCTCCACCGCCTCCACCGCCTCATCACCATGAGCCGAGAGGAGTAGAGCCGAGATGGTAAACGAAAGGAGAGAGATTACGATGAAGAAAGTTTTGACAGCATTTGTTGTAACAGGTGTAATGATGATGACGGGTTCAGCGTTTGCGAATGAGATGAAGCGTCCGCCAGCCCCAAGAGATTTCAGAGACGACAGACCGCCGATGAGCAGGGACATTCGCAGAGAGAAGCAAAGACCGCCCATGCCCCCTGACGGCAAGGATGCCGTCCCGCTCATTCGACAAGAGACCGCCTGAGATAAAGCACGAAGAACCCGGCGTAGCACCTAGATGGTAAACTGGTAAACAATATAAGGAGGATATGCAATCATGAAGAAAGTATTAGCAGTTGTAACAGTAGTATGTGTGATGTTCGCAGCAGGAACAGCGTTGGCACAGCAGAGGCCGAATGAAGGCCATCGTCCGCAGGCACCGCAGAGAATGGAACAGCATCACAGACCGCACAGAGGCAATTTCACGCCCGACATGCCGAAGGAGATTCGTGAAAAGGCTGTCGAACTCGCAAAGCTGAGGGTTGACCTTGAGGAAGCAATGACCTCACGACCAGTCAACAAAGCTAAGGCACTGGAAGTACACTCGAAGATTCAGACGCTGAAGAATGAGATCGACAACTGGAGATTCGCCAAGAGGCTCGAAATGATAGAGGCACGGCAAAAACAAGGCGATGAGATGATGAAGAAGATGCCTCCTCGCCTTCAGCCACAGCCAGAAGATAAAAACGAACAGTGAAAAAAAATTCCCCCCGTTCCGAAAAGGACAGGGGGATTTCTTTTCTCTACAATTCCCTTGCTAATATAATTCTTGCCTCATACATTGAGATGTTGTGATGAAGAGCGATATTCTTAACGTCCTCAAATTCAGGAACACGCCTGAGAATTTCTCCGTCAAGCTCCGTTACCTTCACGTGAACTTTTCCTAACGATGTTTCAGCTTCCTCAATGTGCCACTCAAGCCTCAACCTGTCGTAATCCTTCAGCCTGACTCCCTGTGTTGTCGTGTGTGTCAAAATTATTCCGCTCAACTTCACAGCGTCATCAGGAACGGTCAGACAGCAGAATTTTATTCCCGGTCTTCCCTTCTTCATGAAGATACTTTCCGTCCAAACGTCTAAAGCTCCGGCCATGAAAAGTTTTTCGCTCACCGGCTCGTAATCCTGAGGGTTCATGTCGTCAATGTTGCACTCAATCAGCGTCAGTTTCTCCCGTACAAGCCCGTCAACCTTTCCGCCAGTCTCAATCATCAAAGCCCTCAAAGCGTTCGGCATGTCGTCAGAGCCGTTATTGCCCAATCCGAAACCTGACGCCGTGATTCTTCCCGAAGGAACATCGCCGAATCCGTCAGCAAGAATCTTCACCAGCAACGCCCCTGTCGGTGTAGTCCGTTCCATCGGCGAACCCTTCGAGAACACCGGCACGCCCTGAAGAAGGTACTCGGCAGCAGGAGCAGGAACAGGCAGAACGCCATGAGCGCAAGTTACCGTACCCGAACCGACATTGACGGGCGAACATATCACTCTCGGCCAGTCCAGTGCCTCCATCAAGATGAACGCTCCGGCGATGTCGATTATCGAGTCGACTGCTCCGACTTCATGGAAGTGAACCTCGTCAACCGTAGTCCCGTGAACATGAGCTTCAGCTTCGGCCAAAAGCGAGAACGCTCTAATCACTTCACGCTTCACTCTCAGTGATAATTCACTCCCCGAAATCATCGCTTCAATGTCGGCCAAGTGCCTGTGATGATGTTCATGATCATGTTCGTGATGATGCTCGTGTGTGTGAACGTCAAAATTTATCCCGGCGATTCCGTTTTTTGTTGACCGTTCTATGATTATCTCGTACTCATCAGGCGAAAGAGCAGTGATTTTCCTGATACCGTCTCTGAGAATTTCGGGACTCTTCACGAGGTTTAGCAACGCCCCGATGAACATATCGCCAGCAATCCCGGCGAAGCAGTCAAGATACAATGTCCGCATCATAAAACCTTCTTTCTTGTGTACGCTAACAACTCCTCGAAAGGGTCAGCCTTTTTCGCCGTAACAATTCCTCTATGATAAGGTCTGGCACTTCCTGACACTGAACGCAGGATAGTATGAGCTTCATTTTCGGCAATTACTGGAACGACTGTTGACGAATCAATTTCGCAGGCAAAAGAAATGTCATCGCTGTAACCGATCTGTGTCAAGTATTGAGCGTGATTCGATTTTCTGACGACTGACTCTGTATCGTTCCCGCTGTTCTGCCACAATGTTAATGCTATTCTCGCGCTGTCTGACATCATGACTTCGCCTCGTTCCGACAACTCCTCGATGACTGCTCCGGCACACAATGTATCTTCCCAAGAGGGACGGCCCTTTCTGCCTGAACAAAGAACGCCGATTCTCTTGCCGACTGTCAGAGCGTAATCGAGACAAGCCGAATAATTACGGAGACTTACGGCGATGACCGGACAGCCTGTTGAGACTGCTGACAGAAGCGCACCGGTTCCGTTAGTCGTCGACATAACACCGCAATAATGCTCACGGATTATTTCGTAGTTCAATTCTCTCGGAGAGTTGCCGAAGTCGAAACCTTCAGGGGGAATCCCGTTGACCTCGCCCATAAGCAATGGCGATGAACCTCTTGCGCGTAACTCTTCGGAAAGCGCACGGGCTTCATCGGGAGTCTTGACGGGGTAAAGCTCAGTTCCTCCGAGTTCAAACCATCGTGTCATGACAGTAGTAGCTCTGAGAACGTCAATGACCAGCCATACATCAGCCGAAGGAAGATAGACTCCCTCAAAGTTAGCGAAAACTAAATCAGCCTCAAAATTTTCCATGAGTTAATACGCTTTCGCAAAGACCGTGAGTCTCGCGCCCTCATTGCCCGTGATGATGCACTTTCCTTTATGATCGCCGGGAACGATGACACGTGGAGTCGCTCCTGTCTCTTCACGTATTCTCGTTTCGTCTTCCGGCGTGCCTCCGAAATAAGCACGGACGAATCCGCCTTTTGACTCGATGATTTCTTTCAGTTCGTCATAGCTTGAAGCGTCATGAGTGTTATTGTCTCGGAACGTCTTGGCCTTCGTGAAAAGGTTTGACTGAATCTCGTCAAGCAGATTCTTCACGGTCTCAACAACTTTGTCATTAGCAGCGTCAATTTTCGCTCCTGTGTCTCTGCGAACGATTCTGACTGTACCTGCTGCCAAATCTTTTTCGCCGAGTTCCAGCCTCAATGGCACGCCCTTTTGAAGGTGAGTGAAGAATCTGTCGGCCGGTCTTGCGTGAAAATCAGTGTCAACCTTCGTGAACATTCCGCCGAGTTCGTCATCAAGTTTTGCTGACAGCTCTTTAGCCTTCGGGAGAATGTCATTTTCGGCAACTGACTCGTCCTTTGAGATTGGGATTATTGCAGCCTTAACGGGAGCGATTCTTGGCGGAACAATCAGCCCGTCATCGTCAGAGTGAGTCATGATTAACGCACCGATGAGACGAGTTGAGACTCCCCAGCTTGTTGTCCAACAGTAATCTAACTCGCCTTCTCTGTTCTGGTACTGAATATCGAAGGCCTTAGCGAAGTTTTGACCGAGAAAATGACTCGTTCCTGCCTGAAGAGCTTTAGTGTCGCTCATCATCGCCTCGCAAGTGTAAGTGTCAACGGCACCGGGGAATCTCTCGCCAGCAGTTTTTTCGCCTGCAAGAACGGGTATAGCGATTTCGTTTTCGATGATTGACCTGTAGACCTCGAGCATTCTGAGAGTTTCCTCGCGTGCTTCCTGAGCGGTTTCGTGAGCGGTGTGTCCTTCCTGCCAGAGAAACTCGGACGTTCTGAGGAATAATCGCGGTCGTTTTTCCCAGCGCATAACGTTGCACCACTGATTGATGAGAACAGGAAGATCGCGCCATGATTGAATCCACTTTGAGTACATGCTGCCGATGACAGTTTCTGAAGTCGGGCGGACTGCGTAAGGCTCTTCGAGTTTTTCACCGCCTGCGTGAGTCACCATCGCTAATTCGGGAGCGAATCCCTCGACATGTTCGGCTTCTTTTCGGAAGAAAGAGTCGGGAATCAATAGCGGGAAGTAGGCGTTTACGTGGCCTGTCTTCTTGAATGCAGCATCGAATTTCGACTGAATGCTCTCCCAGATTGAATAGCCTGTAGGACGTATGACCATGCAGCCTCGAACGGGCGCGTAATCTGCCAGTTCTGCTGCTTTGATTACGTCAAGATACCACTGTGAATAATTTTCCTGTCTAGGTGTTATGTTTCTTGCCAAAATTTTTCCTCCTTAATATGTTTGATGCTCTCTTCTTTACGGCAAAGGATAATGATCCCAAATCGGTACGCCCAAGAAGAAGCCTGCTTTCATCTGTTCAGAACCGTAAATCAACGCAAGTTTCACGTCAATGATATTGTTCGGGAAGTTCACCGCAACACCGACCTCCCACGGAGCATCTATCTTGTGCCAGCCTTTATCCATTGCGTAGCCCCAACTGCCGAACACTTCCCCCGCAATAACTCCAACGGCTGTCCTGTTCAAGATTCTTCTCACAGCGAGATTAGCCCACAGCATTCTCTCAGCCTCAATAGGACTCGAGGCAACAGAATACAATTCCTCAGCGGCTCCGAGATATACGGCATGGCCTCTCTTGTTCATATCTCCTTCAGCAAATCCGATTCTGAAATACGTTCTCCAAACGTCCCAAACTTCAAGGGGCTTGAAGTAGCTCACTCGGTATATAATCTCGTCAAAGTCAGGCCACCATGCGTTGAGCTTCCATGCGTGTCCCTTCGTAGGGTCTGAAGGCATGTCAAGAGTGTCATACTCGGCTGAGAAAGTAATTCCGCCCGACTCTGTTCCGTCCCTGCGTGAAACTGGATCGCCGTCAACATGTTCATACGCGTAGCCGATCCCCAAATTCACATCGCCCCAAGTGAACAACCTCGCAGCACCGATAGCGTACCTGTCCCAGTCCCTCAAGTGGTCATCTTCGCCAGCAGGCTGCCAATTCTGTGCCGACAGCGTGAACTGCCAGCCGTCCATCGGTCTCGGCGCAGTCTGATACGTCAGATCTACTCCCCATTGTTTGCCGACTTTAGCGACTCCGATCAGCGAGTCATATTCCGACAGTATACCGTTGAGTTCGCCCTTGAGATAAAGCCATCTGTTTGGGTGAAGGTTAGTTGTGTAGCCGGAGATTCCTGCTTTCAGTTCCGGCGACTTGCGAACGTCAATTCTCACTAGAACATCGCCCGAAGCTGTACGCCCTAACTGGTAATCAGCCATTTCTATGCCGGTTGAAGCGGCAAGACGATCCATTTCTTCATTGACGGATTTTTGGTCGACTTTTTTGCCGACCCACCGCAACGCTCTTTTTCGGACAAGTTCGGCCATCTTCGGTGGAAGTCCGTGTACTTCAACATCACCGACAACATCGCTCAAAATTCGTTCTTCTTCTTTAAGCGTGAAAAGCGCAGGGCCTCTCTCTGAAAGCTCTCTGATCTCGTCTATCTTCGGCAGTGTCGCATCAACTCCGAGAGCGATAACTTTTTCAGGGTCAACATTATCAAGAGTTCCCATTCCTGATACATCAGGCTTGATCAATATGTCAGCAGCTTGAGCCTCTTCATCAGTCGTGTGTCTCATCAAAATCGTTAATGACTGATCCAAAACTTCCATGTATGAATTAACTTTGTCTGACATACCGCCGGAGATGTCTACCGCAACTATCGGTATTCCGGGAAAAAGTTCCTTCGCTGTGTAAACAGGAAGGTTCGACACTATACCGCCGTCAACAAGAAGATGATCATCAATCTTCCACGGCTCGAACACCACAGGAATCGACATTGACGCTCTCATGGCCGCCGCTAGGTTTCCTTCGGTCAACACAACTTTCTCGCCCGTGTTAATGTCAGTGGCAACAGCGGCGTAAGGTATAGGAAGGTGATAGAAATCAGTTTCCGTTACATGCTTCATCAATTTCGAGAAGTACATGAAAAGTTTATCGCCCGTCAAAATTCCTTTCGGCCCTACCTGACCTTGCTGTTTCTTGTAGGTCAGTGCTGAAATTGTACTGGTCTTCGCTCGTCTGTCGTTGCCGGTGAAAACGAACATAGGCCCGGTGTTTTCACTGAGGAGGCTCGGAAGGTCAAGCTCTTTCAGAATCCTGTGCATGTCCTGCGTACTGTAACCGCTGGCTCTCAATGCTCCCATCAATGCTCCCATGCTCGTTCCGACAATGCCGACAATCGGAACTCCATTCAGCTCAAGGGTCTCAATTACTCCCAAGTGAGCGAATCCCTTCGTCCCTCCGCCGGAAAGAACGAGTACAACGCCTGCGCTGCTTTCGAGGGGAGCGGCGGCAATCACACAGACAGTAACAAGAATAAATATAAATCGTCTTAACATCAATAACTCATCTCCCTAAACTGTGAAAAACGGTTCCGGCCCATTCCGACCAGAACCGTCATTAAAATTCCTCTGTGCAATGCGAGATTATAGCAGGTCAATCAATCTTGAAGGAAAGCACAAGATACAATCCTCCCGAAGGCTCAAGCATAAAAGGAAGCGTGAAACTCCTCATGCCGTTGTCTTCTTTTGTTACGTTCCTGATATTCTCCCCGACGATCAAC
The DNA here is from genome assembly GCA_905233215.1 of uncultured Synergistales bacterium. Classification (GTDB taxonomy): domain Bacteria; phylum Synergistota; class Synergistia; order Synergistales; family Aminobacteriaceae; genus JAFUXM01. The sequence goes on along the minus strand of CAJODC010000009.1, from coordinate 24,116 downwards.
TGAGGCGGTGTTACATCAACTGTACCCAATGCGCTCTGAACTAATGCGCGTCCGCCTATCATGTTGGACAGTTCACCGATTACGCTCATCGAGACATCTTCGCCGAGCTGAGGCATGATCATTCCGCCTGACATGGCCTTGATGATGTTGCTGAAGCCGTTGCTGTCAAGCATTATGTTGATTGTTCCTCTTGAACCCGCGCCGACTACGCCGATTAACGCTGTCGTGCAAATGTTGCTGACTTTTATACCCGGTGATACTTTTGCTTTGTTGAGGGTGATATTAAGCCCTACCTCTCGCCCTACGGAAAGAACAGCCGATGCAAAACTATTTACCAGAGCGATTAGTTTGTCGTTACCGGCCATTGAATTACAATCTCCCTCCCTGTGAATTTATTACGTTTATTTGAATTTGCTCCATATTATAGCCTATTCCGCCGTATATCTCTATATTTTTTCAGTCCCCTTAACGCTACCGCCCAAGCAGCTAAATCATCAAGCGTTCTTTTCGGGACTCGAAGACCTTCCGGCAACAGTCTCGTGATTAAACCCGGCCTGTGAATTTTCCAGTAAAGTTCACGAGCTTCAAGTGTCGTGTTCTTTTCGTCAACCGAAATTATCTCGCATGACGCTCTCTCTTGAACGTACAACGAAAATTCATCGCTTGTTGTTCCGTTACCGATGATGATGAGGCTGACAGGTTCGTTGAAATTTTCAGTGCTTCCTTCTTTAAGCCACGATAAAAATTTTGGCGATGATGATTCGAGTTCGTCAAAAAATTTTTCACGTTCATCAGTCAGAAATATTCCTGACGCTAAAAGCCTTCCGTCAAAGTCAACAAAAGCAAAGCCAGTTTTATTCCTTCCCGGATCTAATGCCAAAATAATCATTGATGAGATTATACCAAAAACAGCAGCGTATAATCTCAGTAAAAATTTTGATAGAAGGCTGTGAAATTATGACTGATGACATTTGCAGAGGAAGAAGGCCGGTATTAGACCTCCTCGAAAAATCCCCTTCACGCTGCGCAAAGCTCCTCATTGCCGATAACGTTCGTCCACCGTTCCTTGATGAACTTCTTGACCTAGCAAGAGCCTCAAATGTTACGTGGCAGATCGTAAAACCTGAAGCACTCGACAAAATTGCAGGCGGTGAAAAACATCAAGGCGTTATATGCCGTCTCACTCAAGGAAAAGTATTAGACCTCGACACTTTCCTGAAGTCAGTCGACAAAAAATCGCCAGTCCTCGCCGTCATTCTCGACCACATCGAAGACCCTCACAATCTCGGAGCGGTCATTCGTTCGGCTGAAGCTGGCGGAGCGTCTTGCGTTGTTTACGCTAAGAGGCGTTCGGCTGTCCCGAATGATACCGTCATCAAGACGAGCGCGGGAGCGTCATTGCGTCTTCCGTTGATAGCGGTAGCAAACATCACACAGACAATAGAGCGATTCAAGTCGGCAGATTTTTGGACTGTAGGACTCGAAGGCAAAGCAGGCGATTCTCTTTTTGACGAGAAATTACCCGAACGCTGTGCGCTTGTCATAGGTGCTGAAGGCGAAGGACTCTCTCGTCTCGTCAGTGAGTCCTGCGACATGCTTAAACGTATTCCGCTGAAACAGGAAGCCGTAAGCTCATTAAACGCAAGCGTGGCATGTGCGCTGGGAATATTTGAGTGGTCAAGATACTACGGTTAAAAAAATCTCCTCCCCTTAACGTTAGAGGAGGAGAGAAATTTTTTGTGTTTACAGCGGAGTAACTCCAAGCACTATGCAGGCAGCAATAGAGATGAGACTGATACCCCAGATCCACGGAAGCGAGTACTTGATGTGTTCGCCGACTTCAATCTCAAGAAGTCCGAGACCAAGATACATGGCCGGGCTTAACGGTGAAATCATGACTCCAACGTTCTCAGCCACAAGCATTACGCAGGCAACGTCCATAGGGTTCACGCCGAACTGTGTCGCTATTCCCACAACGACAGGAAGAAGCCCGAAGTAGAACGAGTCTGTACCCAAGCACATAATCAAAGGCACTGCGAAGCAAGCAACGATGAAGTGAGTGTAACGGCCTAAGTCAGGCGGAATTATCGTTACGACTGCGCTGGCCATAGCGTTGAGCATTCCTGTTCCTGAGAGAACGCCCGTGAAAATTCCTGCCGAGAAAAGAGTTACGACCATCGCCATTGCTGCGACACCGTAGTTCTTGAGTTTCGAGTTCTGTTCCTTCAGTACCTTAATGTTCAGAGGCAGCGAAACAGCAAGAGCAAGCATGAACACGTAAGCAGGGTTGAAACTTCCGAACATCAAAGCGCAGATGACAGCGATGACGAGAATGAAGTTGAACCAGCGAATCCAAGTGGGAAGAGTTGACGCTTTAGCCTGACTTGCTGATTCTTCGGCGGAATCGTCAGCAGTGAGTCCGAGCTTTGCAATTCTTCTCTTCTGAACGCCGCTCAAAATGAACGCTACTGCAAACGTTATGACAAGCATTGCGCCCTGTACCGGAAGCAGTCTGTGCCACAGGTTATTCGGGTCTGTCTCAAGAACTGTAGCGGCTCTTATCGTAGGGCCTCCCCAAGGGCAGACGTTCATGACTCCGATAGCAACGCAGACAAGAAGCATCAACGCTCTATTGTCCATTTTGAGCTTCTTGAACATCGGGAGCATTGCCGTTATCGTGATGATGAATGTTGTTGCTCCTGAGCCGTCAAGATGTCCGATGATACCGACAGCAGCCGTTGCGAGAAGAACAAGCGTTACATTAGTTCCGGCCTTCTTGATGAGGAAGTTTACTACAGGGTCAAAAACTCCCTGCTCGCTCATCAGTGAGAAGAAAGAAATTGAGAACACGAACAGCGAAACGGTTGAGACCATTTTGCTGATGCCTGAAGCCGCGAACTTGTTGACGGCCATAGGGTCAAATCCTGCCACCAGTGCCGCTATTGTCGGAAGAAGTATGAACGCTACAGGAGGAATGACAATTTTCTTGATCAGGCAGATGATCAATATCAACACCATAACGAAGCCGATTATCGCTAATTTTGTTGACGGTGCGGAAGCGGCTTTCTTGTCGGAGGCTTTTGCGGGCTTCAACATGTCGGTGAAGGATTTGTACTCTTCATCTTCGATCTTCTGATAGTCAGCAGCCGAAGCGAATCCGGGTCTCTCGTCATAACCGCCACGTTCAAGAAATTCTTTCCACGCTTCAGTCTTCGTTGCTTCCTCGATGGCTTTCGACATAGCGTCGATTGCTTCCTGAGGAGTTCCTTTCTTGGCGAAGATTCCTCTCTCAGGCCCTAAGAATGCGTTGACACCGATTTCGCCTGCTGCCTGAACGTTGGGATAACGTCTCATCGGGTTCTTTGCCAGAACAAGAAGCGGCGTAATGTCTCCGGCTGCTATGAGGTCGGAAATCTCATCAGTACCGGTAATCATGATGTCGATCTGGCCTTCTTTGAGAGCGAGATTCATTCCTGCTCCTGAAGGGTAAGAGACTTCAAGGACGCTGAGACCTTCGAGAGCCTGACGCATTGATATTCCGTCAACGCCTGTGCTTGTGAGCATACCGACACTCACGCTTGAGGGGTGACTCTTCACGAAGTCTCTGAACTCCGTGAAATTGCTGTAGCCTCGTTCCTCCATTGCCCTGTGTGAAGCGGCGATGACGTTGATTGCGTTGACGAGTCTTGCTACTGGTACAAATTCGTCCTTGAACTTGAACGGCATTGCGCCCTGAATGTCCATTGCGAAAAGGCTCTGAGTCCCAAGCAGGAACGTGTAGCCGTCAGCAGGCTGTTCACGCGTGAATGATGCACCGTTCACACCGCCTCCGCCCGTGATGTTGACGACTTCGACTGACTGACCGGTTGCCTCTTTCAGCAGAGGAATCAACGCACGGAGAGTCGAGTCTGCTCCGCCTCCTTCGCCCCAAGGACAGACGATGACAATTTTGCGGTCGAACTTCCAGCTTGACGAGCCGTCAGCAGCAAAGCATGAACCGCACAACGATAGCGCGAGAAGTGCAGCGAGTAATACTAATGCAAAACGTTTCACTGAAATTTTACCTCCCGAGAAAATTTTATTGGATTGTCGATATTATAACGGAATTGTCAGTTGATTGTCATTAGTTTTTTTGCGGTCTCTATATTTCCCTGAAACTCAAGACGGAATTTGCCCCGCTGAAAATTTTTCACTCCTTCAACAAAAATCTTTCTGCCAAATTCCTTTTCCCACTCGTCAAGAAATTCATGAATGTATGACGCTGTAGCCTCGTCAGTCTGAATCAGGAAGGCTTCAGCATTGTTAGCCTTCGTTATTTTTCTGACGAATCTTTTCACGGAGAGCGAAATATTTTCTTCACGTTCGACAAAGCCGTTATCACCGCAGACAGGACAGTTACGAGTCAAAACGCTCCTCAAGTCAGGACGCTCTCTCTTCCGTGTCAGCTCAACGAGTCCAAGCTGAGTCAGGCTGAAAATTTTTGCCTTCAACCTGTCGTGATTCAAATGTTTCTGAAAGTGTTTCAGTAATTCGTGTTTGTCGTCTTCGTGTTCCATGTCGACAAAATCAACGATGATGATTCCTCCGATTGCCCTCAAGCGTAATTGACGGGCTATTTCTTCGGCGGCTTCTTTGTTGGTCGACAGCACAGTATGTCTCATGTCGGGCGCACTGGTGAATTTCCCTGTGTTCACGTCAATGACCGTCATTGCTTCGGTCTGGTCAATCACTAAATACGCTCCTGATTTCAGCCAGACTTTTCGCTCAAGAGCCTTTCTGATTTCGTCCTCAATTCCGAAGTAATCGAACAATGGCGTTGTGTTGTCGTAAAAAACAACATCGGGCTTATCGGTGTAAAAACGATCGGTGAAATTTTTTGCTGATTGAAATTCGCAAGGCTCATTGATGATGATCTGGCTGACTTTTCCGCAGACTTCATCACGTAGAACACGTCCCAGAATCCCCATGTCCCTATACAAGAGACAGGGAGATGAATTTGAGTCGGCCTTTTCCGAAATGTTCCGCCAAAGTTCAAGCAGCGAGTCTAAATCCCTCCGTAAAAGTTCCTCGCTGACTCCTTCCGCTGCTGTCCTGATGATTACTCCGTGAGTGTCAAGCTCTTTCGTGAATGTTTCGGCTAGAGACTTGAGACGCTTGCGTTCGGCCAAGTCATCAATTCTTTTTGACACGCCGGTTTCATTGCTGTTTGGCACTAAGACCAGCCATCGTCCCGGAAGCGAGACCTGCGGAGTTACTCTTGGAGCTTTATTTTTGCGTGCTGTCTTCTCGACCTGTACTATCAATTCCTGTCCCGGCTTAACGCTTGAAGGGGTATACATAAATGCGTTGCCTGCGCCTTTCAGTGTCTTGTCGTTCTTCGATGACAATCTCACGAACGCCGCGCTTATGGCAGGAACGAGAGTTTCGACTTTCGCTTTGAACACATCGCCTTCTCTGATACTGCTCCTGTTGTCAATGTCATTGAACTCGATGAAAATTTCGGCTAACTTTCCGTCCTCAATAACCGCTACTCTTGACTGTTCAATTTCCTGAAGGTCAGCGATAATTTTAACGTCCGTCATAATTTAACGCTTTCCGTCTCTGAGTCATAGAGTCCTATCGAGGCTCTAACGATGTTGACTTCATGCCAGCCATTGACGACTCCGTTTCCGACAAGACCTCGAATCAATCCGCCGATTGGATTCTGTGCAGGGTCAGCAACTATTACACGAAGCCAGCCGTCAGAAATTTTTGCCGACAAAACCGAAACTCCCCAAAAATTTTTGATGTCATCAAGAAGATTCAAACCCTTGACGCTTCGTATCAAGTATTCCGCTGACTTGCAGACTTTTCCGAGCGACGGCGAATTTTCCGGGATAACTTCGGCTCTTGTTACCGTGAAACCTTCGGGGAGAGCGTCATTCATCAAGTGAGCGATATTTTCGGGGACTGACTCGAAATACATATCGACAGGCTCATTCAGTGCCACGACTCCGGCAGGAAGTTCGGGAGCGAATGAGATTTTCGGACGAGGCGAGAAGCCCTGAGTCATTGTGAGGGTTAATCCTGCTCTTGATGCTGAACGTGAAAACATTTGCGCCAACGCTATGTGTGGGACGAAACATGCGCCCTTGCGCTTGGAGTAGATTAGGCGTGTCCTTGTTGTCATGATTGTGAAATTTCTGCTTCCTATACGTTAATATTATTCGGCGATTATAATACTCTCATCAAAAACACAAAAGGAGCGTACACCCGGCCATGATTTACACACTCGGAATTGATACAGGCACAACATCAATCAGCATAGCGGCTTTAAGCGATTCACTCGAACTCATCGAAAGCATCACCGTCAATCATGAAGCATTCATTCCCGGCGATTTCCCTGAAAGCAGAGTCCAGAATCCTCAGCGCATTCTCGAAATCGTCAAGTCCTCTGTCGATTCAATCATCTCAAAACACGGCAAGCCCTCAGCAATCGGTTTCACTGGACAGATGCACGGAATACTTTACGTCAACAAAAACGGTCAAGCAGTCAGCCCCCTCTACACTTGGCAGGACCCTAGCAGCAATATTCCAGTCAACGGAAAATCATCTCTCGAAATTCTGCACGCTAACGGCCTGAAGTGTTCATCAGGTTACGGAATAGGGACTCACTTCTACTTACAGAGAGCCGGGAAAATTCCTGACGATGCCGTGAAATTCTCAACGATAAGCGACTACATAGCGATGAAAATCTGCGGTAAAAATTCGCCGATACTTTCCGCAGAAATGGCTGCCGGTTTAGGAGCGTTCAACGTTCGTGAAAGGCGTTTCGATTTCGAGGCTCTGAAGTCGGCAGGAGTCGACACGGGCTATCTTCCTGAAGTTTCGACAAAGTGCGAAGTAATCGGCCGGACTGAGTCGGGCGTTCCCGTAGCAAGTTCAATGGGAGACAATCAAGCGAGCTTCAAGGGTTCTGTTGCCGACAGTGAGAATACATTGCTTCTCAACGTAGGGACAGGCTCTCAAGTTTCATTCATGACTCGTAAATTCAGCGATATTGACGGCGACATTGAGCTCCGGCCTTACGGTGATGATTACCTTCTCGCAGGCTCGGCACTTTGCGGAGGGAGGGCTTATGCGATGCTAGAGAGTTTTTACAGGGAGATCGCCGGGCATGAGTGCTACGATGTCATGAGCAAACATGCCGAAGCCTTCATTGACGCTCACGGCTTAGGCAGTGCGTGGAATGTCGACACTAGATTTGACGGCACGAGGTCAGACCCGGCGATAACTGGAAGCATCACAGGCATAACGTCAGAAAATTTCTGTCCGGGAGCTTTGACGGTCGGAATAATCAGCGGAATAATTTCCGAACTTCACGGAATGTACGAGGCCATGAAAAAAATGACAGGAAGATCCGCAAGCGTCATGATAGGTTCAGGGAACGGACTGCGAAAAAATGCCGTGATGCAGAAGATTGCAACAGAAATTTTCGCCCTTCCTCTGAAAATTTCAGACGCTAGGGAAGAAGCTGCCAGAGGTGCTGCGATGTGTGCTTCTGAGATTGTTATCTGACGTTCCGAGCCGGTGCAGGCCGTCCGAACAAATAGCCCTGCGCTAAATCACAGCCTGCTTCCTTCAGAAATTCGAGCTGTTCTTTCGTCTCAACGCCTTTCGACAGTGCCGGAATACCGAGCCTTCTGGCCATGTCGATAACTGAAGAGATGATTATGTTAGTGCGCCCGTCATCAACTGAGCGTATCATGTCGATGTCGATCTTCAGTCCGTCAAGCGCAAAATCTTTCAGCACCTTCAGCGATGAGTAGCCTGAACCGAATGCGTCCATCCATACCTTGAAGCCGTGCTGGCGTAACCGTTCGGACTCTCTCTTCATTGCGTCCATGTCAACGGCTATGAGGCTCTCGGTCAGTTCAAATCTCAGCATGTCATCGGGAATGCCATTCTTCCTCACTGCGTCTTCAATCACCCTCACAACGTCAGTCAGTTCAAAGTCAAGCCTCGAAAGATTCAATGACACCGGGACAAGAGGCTCTCCGTTGTCCTTTCTACGCTTCAATTCTTCGCAGACTTTGTTTATCACGAAGGTGTCAAGTTTGTGAATCAATCCCTGTTCCTCAAGGACGTAAAGGAAATTAGCGGGCGATAACCTTCCGTAGCGGTCATCTTCCCATCGTGTCAGAGCCTCAACAGAAGCAGTCTTCCCTGTGCGAACGTCAACAACCGGCTGGAAGAATATTTGAATCTGTCCGTTCTTCATGGCCGACTCGAACGATGATACTATGTGTTCCTGTAACTGAACTTTCTCGTCAATCTTCCCGTCATATTCCTGAACGTTCGCGCCGTATTCGTGCTTTATCGAATCGCAGGCGATTTTGGCACAGTCGCAGATTACGCTGATGTCCATGTCGGGAGTCTTTATCTGGTAAATTCCAGCTTTCATTTCGACGATAACGCCTCGCCTCAAGTTGTTGACCCTGACGCTCATTCGTCTGATTTTTTCCTTGAGGTTTTCCTGAGCGGTTATCACGGCAAAATGATCCTCATCAAATCTGGCCAGCAGTCCTTTCGGGAAAGTTTCCTGTAAAATTCTCGCCACTGACTTCAACATTCTGTCGCCGCCAGCGAAGCCGTATGTCTCGTTGTAGGTGTGAAAATTCCTGATGTTGAAGTAGACACATGAAGGTTTTCCGCCCCTTTTGATGAAGTCCCTGATCATGTTCGGAGCGTTGAGCCTGAATGCCCTCATGTTTTGCAGGCCGGTCAGCTCGTCAATCGTTGCCGCTTTCGGTTCGGGTAAACTCGTCTGCCCTGAAATGTCGGTGAGCCTCTCGCGTATGTCCATGTCGTGGAGGTAAACGTAGAAGACATCGCCTAGTTCCTCATCATGAACGAAGTGTCCCCAGTCCTCAATTTTTTTGATGTTGCCGTTCTTGGTGATGATTCTATAGGTTACGTAGTCGAAGCCTCCTGTTGAAATGATCTGCTTTCTGATGATGCTTTCGACTTCTTCAATGTCTTCGGGGTAAACGATTGTAGCAAAACTTCCGCCGGTGAACCTCATGAAGTCTTCAACCGAGTCGCACTCAAAAATTCTGGCTATCTCATCGCTGGCGAAAATAATTTCTTCTGCCTCGTTATTTTTGTAGACGATGAACGCTCCGGGCATGAACGCTGAAACTTTTTCAAGTGTCATGCTGTCATTACTGTTATACATCAAATATCTCCTTCCCTAACTTTCAGATTTTCTGGTATACATGACGCAAGAATTTTTCTCAACGCTTCGGCCTTGATAGGTTTTGGCAGATAGTCATTGAAACCGAGCGATATGTATTCGTCTCTGAGTCCCGTTCCTGAATTGGCTGTGAGTGCCACGTACTGAGCGAGTCTCGAAGGCCCGTCAATATCTCGCGCTCGTTTCAGAGTTTCAACACCGTCCATACCCGGCATCTTGTGATCAAGAAAAATAACATCGTAGTGATTAGCCTCGATGAGCTTCAATGCTTCCTCACCGCTTTCGGCCGTATCAACAGAAGCTCTCGAATCCTTCAGCATTCCTCTAGCAACAACGAGATTCACCGGAGTGTCGTCAACAATTAACAGCCTCGCTTCCGGACAAGTGAACGGCCTGTTATCATCACGAGTATTTCTCTCGTTTTCTTCTTCGATTATCGACTCGTATTCGGCAATAGTCCCGTGAAAACCCTCCTGCGCTAACTGCTGTGTCAATTCAACCGTGAACGTTGAACCCTTTCCGTATTCGCTCTCAGCCTTGACCGTTCCGCCCATGAGTCCGACAAGGTAGCGCACGAGAGTCAATCCGAGTCCAGCCCCTTGAATGTTCTGTGTCTCATTGAGATTGACTCGCTCAAAGGAGTGAAAGAGCCTGCCGATGTCTTCCTGATGAATGCCGAGCCCGGTATCTTTGACCGAAAAAATCATCTTCACCCGTGAAGCGTCTCGCATTGAGCCCTTGACGGTGAGCGTGATTGTTCCCTTGCTGGTGTACTTAACGGCGTTGTCGATCAAGTTCATGATGATCTGTCTGATTCTGTCCTCATCGCCGTAAAGGTATTCAGGTAAATTTTTGTCGACATCAAGTATCATTCTCAATCCCTTTTCGTGAACGGCCTCGAAATTTCCCTCTTCAATGTCCTTGAGCATCTGCCAAAGGTGATAATCTGTCTTGTAGAGTTCCATTTTTCCCGACTCTATCTTTGAGATGTCGAGAATGTTGTTGATGATTGACAGTAAGTGATTGCCTGCCCTGCGAATGTCGAGCGATGCCTGACGAATTTCGGGGTCTTGGCTGTCCTTCAGTATCATCTCATTCATTCCGAGTATAGCGTTCATTGGCGTTCGGATTTCATGCGATGTGTTGGCGAGAAAATCGCTCTTCGCTCGGTTGGCAGCGTTGGTGATTCGTGTTGAGTATTCAGCTTTCTGACGTTCAGCTTCAAGTTCCTTTTCAGCCGTCAACATGCTCCTGTATGTCGGTGTCTCGTAGTAAAAGAACGTTATGAACAAAACAACCGCTGCCACTGCGTAAGTGAAAAGAACTGTCCTTATGAACATGTACTGAACTATATTAGCGGCGATGAGAAGTGCCACGATTGAATTGAGTACGATGTATTGAGATTTAGCGGTGTAGTACTCCCTGTGAGTGATTTGAAGCCAAAGAGCCATTGAAGCGAAGTAAAGAACGTAAACACTCCGCCATAAAGTGTTATAAGAACCTCTGAAGAGTCCGCCGTCAGTAACGATGATGAAGAAGAAACCTGACGTGTATGGCAGTAAATTCAGAATCAACACAACGAAACTCGACAGAAGTAACATTCTGTTGAACGCCGCGAATTTCGGATTGTCGACATGAACATATGCCTCAACGTATCGCATCAGGCAGTAAGCGTTGAAGTTTATCGAGGCGTAATACAGAGTCCTGACAGCGAGGTTGACAGCGTGCATGTGTCCCCAGCCGTCAACCAAAAGAGTCGACGAAACCTCAAGCAGGGCAGCAAAGAACGTAGACAGTGCCAAGATACGGAAACGCCTGTTGATGAGAGCGTTAGTCCCGTACCTCAAGAACAGAAAAGCGGCCAAGACTCCCAAAAATGGAAGCATTGACACTTCAATCCAAACGTTAAAACCGTAAGTCAGCATACAAAATCACCCCTCAAGTGCCTGAGTGATTTTCTCCGGCGGAATGTATTTAGCAAGCATATCCTCCAATTCTTTTCCGTTCACCGGCTTGCTCAAAAAGTCATCGAAGCCTGCCGACAGCAATTCAGCTCTTACTCCGACAAGAGCGTTGGCGGTACACACAATCACTTTCGCTTTCGCTCCCGGAGCGTCCTTCATGTCCTTCAGGTGGTGTAGAGTTTCTTTGCCGTCCATCTTCGGCATCATGTAATCCATCAGGATAACGTCATAGGAATTTTCAGCGCACTTGTTGAGGCATTCTTCGCCAGAGTCGGCATCGTCAACTTTAACCTGATTCTCTTTCATGAGCGAACGAAGAACGATTCTGTTCATGTCGTTGTCGTCAACTATGAGGACTCTTGCTGTCGGAGCTTTGAGAACTTTTCGGACTTCTTTTTTCTTGTGGCTTGACTCGATCTCGTAATCCCTGAGAGTTTTAGTGCCTGCGATTTTCTGAGGTATAGCGACATGGAACGTTGAGCCGATTCCGTATGTTGATGTTACCTCGACATTACCGCCCATTAACTCAATCAGCCTTCCGGTTATGGCAAGTCCGAGTCCTGTGCCTTCGATGTTGTGGGTCTCTTTGGCGTTAATCCTGCTGAAGGACTTGAAGAGCTTGGGAATGTCCTCAGAGTGAATGCCGATTCCTGTGTCAGCAACAGTAACATGAAGGACAATCAACGAAGGATCATCGCCTCTTACGCCCGTCAACGTGAATTTTACGCTGCCTTTCTTCGTGTACTTCACTGCGTTGTTGAGAATGTTTACCATGACCTGCTGGACTCGAATCCTGTCGCCGAAAAGTTCATCAGGAAGAGACTCATCAACTTGAGCCGTGTATTGAAGCCCTTTCTGTTCGGCTCTTATCTTGACCATGTTGTCAACGTTGCGAAGTACTTGGCCTAAGTCGTAATTTCTCAACGCTAATTCAAGCTGACCCGACTCGATTTTGCTGAAGTCGAGAATGTCATTGATGATGTGTAGAAGCGAATTGCCTGCGCTCTGAATGTCTTGTGCGTATTCGTAGATAGGGCCTGACTCGTATTTCCTCAATATCACTTCGTCCATTCCCATTATCGTGGTCAGGGGCGTTCTGATTTCGTGGGACATGTTAGCGAGGAACTCACCTTTCGCGGCATCGGCGGCGATTGCTTCTTCTTTTGCTTCATCGGCGAGGGCTTTCGCTTTTCTCAGACGGTCAAGAGTCCTTTCAAGGTCTCTGTATGCTGGTGTCTCAAGAAGGAAGAAATAATAATAGACATTCACGGCCACGATGATGAAATGAATCGGCACGTCAGGGAAGTACATCGGCTGAAGACCAATCAAAAGCCAGCAGAATATCAAGTTGCCGATTAACGCCCACAGTTGACCTTTCGTGAAAACTCTTCTGTACATGTAGACTTCAACCCAAGTCCACACCGTCCATAAAGCAATGAAGCCGTAAGACAGAAGCCCGTTAATCGCTCCTTTAGTTATCGTACCGTCAGGAAGAAGCGCGAAATTTGCGCCGGTGAATAAGCCGACAAGCTGAAAGTAGAAATAAGCTCCGAGAAAAATATTCTGAGCGTAAAGCATTCGCCTCCTCACGGGCGTGTCAGCCCCAAAACATGACATGTACCTCATGAACATGAAATATATTCCGCAGTTAGATGCCTGTAACAAAATGGTGCAAATATATTTTGACAGCGGTGAAAAAGAAGAGCCATCAGCAAGAATGATTGTAGCGAAAATACCAATGATGCTGCCAGCGGTCGTCATGTAACAGTAACGAAGCAGCCCGCGTTTATCCTCTGATGTTCCTGAATATATAATGTACAGGTAAACACAAAGCGTAATGCTCAAAAGTATAATGGCGATTTCTGATTCTATTATGTAATTACTATCCAAATTTACAGCTCCTTCGGCAAGATTGAAAACGATTAGAGTTATTATATAGCACCTGTGCTGTAATTGTGATATTATTCACTTCATGAACACTCATACAATCAGAAAATTTATCACTGAGCCTGACAGTTCGGGCAATAACATTACGGCGTTGAGTTACTGCGCTTTGGGCATAGTCTCGACTCTGGCCATGAGTCTGACTGGAATAATTCGCATTGCAGGGGGTCATTACGCTTCGGCTTCGGCGTATTTTGTGCTGTCGCTGTTGTCGCTGTTGATTTTTCTTTACTCGTTCCGATGTCTTCAAAGGGGCGAAACTTCAAAGCTCTCAAAAATTTCTTACCCTCTGACGGTTGGAGGATTCATTTTTGGACTAACTGCTCTGTTTTTTATTGACGGCGGAATTTTCGGAGGAGTTCCAGTTTTCTTTGTGTTTGCCGTAGCGGCTACTCCATGTTTCATGCCGATGGGCGAGGCTGTTCCGATTGTGTGTCTTGAAATTTTGACGTACTTTAGCAATGCTGTTTTCTCTTTCTGTTACCCTGACTCGATCAATAAGGCTCTCGCAGTTCCGGGCAATTCTCTTCTGCCGATAATAATCGTGTCGGTGTTACTGGGAGTTCTGTTCATGCTGTACACTTATTCATATCGCAATCAGCAGACACGCCTTGACGGAGCGATAGCCGAAGCAAATTCAGCGAACGAAGCGAAAAGCTCATTCCTCAACAACATGAGCCACGAAATTCGTACACCGATGAACTCGATTTTGGGAATGAACGAGATGATTTTACGTGAGGAAGAACGGCCCGAAATCCGTGAATACGCTCTAGTGATTCAACGGAGCGGGCGTGCTTTGATGGGGATAATCAATGACGTTCTCGACTTCTCGAAATTGCAGGACAACAAAATGGAAATAGTGCCGGTACGTTATGATTTAAGCTCGCTGGTCAACGATCTTGTGAGCATGGCCGCTGAACAGGCAAAGAAAAAATCTCTCACATTCACGGTGAACGTTGACAAAGAAATTCCGAGAATACTTGACGGCGATGAATATCACATTCGACAAGTCATGATGAACATTCTCAACAACGCCATCAAGTACACCGAAAGAGGCGGAGTAACAGTAACGATCGGTTATGAGATTGTAGACCAACACCACATACTGCTGAAATGTTCAGTAACTGATACAGGAATCGGCATCAAGCCCGAAGACATTGAAGACATATTCATTCCGTTTGAACACATCGAAGCATCAAGGAAATTCAGCGCAGACGGTTCAGGCTTAGGGCTTCCGATAGTTCAGAAGCTGCTGCGCCTGATGGACTCGGAACTGAAAATCAGGAGCGTTTTCCATGAAGGCTCGACATTCTCGTTTGACGTTAGACAGGCTGTCATTAAGTGGGAACCTCTTGGGGATTACGAACGTGCATTCATGACGGCAACGGCTCATCAGGGAAAAACATTTACGCAGTCGTTCCAAGCTCCTAACGCTAGAGTTCTTGTTGTTGATGACGCTGATGTTAATCTTCTTGTCTTCGCCAACCTCCTCAAGAAAACGAAAATCAAAATCGACACAGCCTCAAGCGGGCTCGAAATGCTCCAGATGGTCAGAATGAATCACTATCATATTATCTTCCTTGATCACAGAATGCCCGGAATGGACGGTATAGAGGCGTTCCATAACATGAAGAAGATGACTGACGGTCTCAACTTCAACACACCTGTTGTCGCACTGACGGCAAACGCAGTACTAGGAGCGAGACAGCTCTACATTGACGAGGGCTTCAGCGATTACATCAGCAAGCCGGTAGACACAGTGAGACTCGAACAGGTTTTGCTTGAGTACCTTCCGCCGGACTTGATCGTTCGAGGCGATGACATGACGAATGACGAAGCCGTGAAAGATTCCGATGATGTTCCTGCTGTCGAAACTGAGGACGAGTCATCGAAGTACAAGAAGATTCCGGGAATTGATTACGATGCTGCCGTAACGAACTGCGGAACAGAAGAAACATTCGTTCAGGCACTTGAGATTTTCTACAACTCACTCGACAAGAAAGCCGATGAAATTGAAGGCTTTGAACGTGAAAAGGACATCAAGAATTACACGATAAAGGTACACGCCTTGAAGAGTGCTGCGAGACTCGTTGGAGCGTTGAAACTTTCTGATGACGCGAAATATCTTGAGGCTTGCGGAGACAAGAACGACATCGAGGAAATTGAGTCGAAAACTCCCGCTCTTCTGTCTCTCTACAGGAGCTACAAGCCTGAACTAGCGAAAGTTTTTGGAGCTAATGATGAGCCTGATATGTCGCTGCCGGAAATTTCGGTTGAGGATTTGCACGAAATGTATTCGCTGATTAAGGGCTTTGCGGCTGATTTTGACTTGGACAACATAGACAGAATGATCGAGGAGACGAAGAATTACAGGATACCCGAAAGCGAGCGTGAGAAATTCGAGAAAGTCAAAGAATGCGTAACAAATGCTGACTGGGGTACACTGGAAGAATTGCTATAATGTATAGTTAAAGGGTTGAATGTAAAATCTACGTGAAGGAAGGAATACGGAAAAATGAGCAAGGTACTATTCATAACTGAAAAAGTCAGTTTCATCTCCGAAGGTATAATCAACCACCTAAAGGCTCAGGATTTTGAGGTTCTCACGGTTAAGCCTGATGTAACGGCGATCTCGAACTTTCTGAAGGAAGACAACGGCAATGAAGAAGAAACGATAGACCCTGAGGTTGCCGCTCTTTTGAGTCAGGAGTCGGGCGAAGGAAGCGGAGATAACGCAGCTCAGGAGGAAAAGAAGGACGATATTCCGAGAATATTCATACTGTACCTTCAGGGCGAGGACAACCTGATGATTGACGTACTGGGATACATTCGTGATCTTGTTGAGGACAGAGGGATTCGCTTCTTCGTCATCGGAACTCAGGAGGAACTTGACACGATAATCGGCAAGAAGTCGGACTATGTAGCGCAGGTTTACACTAGGCCGGTTGACTTGAGCGAACTCATCAAGCGTCTACAGAAAGAAGGCGAAGCGGTCGACAAGCTCAAGGAGTTCAAGAGCATTCTGATAGTTGACGATGATGCTACGGCACTGCGTTCGATGAAGAGCCTGCTTTCGACACACTACAAGATTCTCGTAGCCAACTCAGGAATGAACGCAATAACGATTCTCGCAAAGAACAAAGTTGACTTGATACTTCTTGATTTCGAGATGCCTATCGTGAACGGACCGAAAGTTCTTGAGATGATTCGTTCCGACCCGAACACTGCGAACATTCCTGTAATGTTCCTGACAGCGAAGGGCGATAAACGGAGCATCATGGAAGTGTTGAGATTCAAGCCGGAGAAATATCTTCTGAAGACGATGCTGCCGAAGGACATATTGGACAGCATAGACGAATACTTCAAGATGAAGCGTTAAACACAACGATACTCCTTTCTCAGTGAAAACCCTTTCCGATGAAAACGGAGAGGGTTTTGCTTTACGAATAACCCAAACGTCTCAACGCTGCCGGATTTCTTCTCCAGTTCGGCACAACCTTAACCCATAAATCCATGAAGACAGGAAGCCCTGTAACATCTTCAACAGCTTTCCTTGACGCTTCGCCGATCTGCTTAATCATCGCTCCTTTTGCGCCGATTATGATTTTCTTCTGTCCTTCCGTCTCGGTGATTAAAGACGCTCGGATATAGAGTTTCTTTCGGTCAGGGTATTCTTCCGGGCTTTTTTATTCGTCAATCATGACAGCGACACAATGAGGCACTTCGTCACGCAGTAGCAACAAAATTTTCTCACGGATAATCTCGGAGGCCATGAATTTTTCTGTCGTGTCCATCAGAATATCAGCGTCATAAACCGCTTCGCCTTCGGGAATGTGAGTCTTAACGGCTGAAATCAGAGCGTCTAATCCTCGTTTTGTCTTCGCTGACACCGCTGTTTTGTCCGAGAACTGGAAAATTTCATCATACAGCGTGAAAACAGCAAAAGGGTCGGCCTTGTCTGACTTGTTGACGGTGAGAATGACCGGGATTTTTTTGGGAAGAACACGGGCAATCTCATAATCATCGGGCTGAAGTTTACGTGTGAAACTTTCAGTCAGCCAGATTATACAGTCAGAATCTTCGAGGGCATCGAGAATTGAATCGTTCAGAAAAATTCCTAGCCTGTCTCGTGAGTCGGGCTTGTAGAGTCCCGGAGTGTCAGTGAAAATAATCTGAGCGTCATCGTCATTGTAGATACAGCGGACAGCATTGCGTGTAGTCTGCGGTTTCGGCGAAGTTATAAGAGCGTGGGACTTCAAGAGAGAATTTATCAGTGTTGACTTTCCAGCGTTTGGACGGCCTATTATGGTAACTGTTCCGCACTTCAAAAATTTTTACCTGCCTTATGAATGAAAAGCCCTCCCGATTTTGTCAGGAGGGTTATTATTTTCGTTATTCGTCGTCTTCTTCTTCTTTTTTGTGAGCGGCGATGACTTTCTTTGCGATGTCTCCGGGAACTTCCTCGTAATGAGAGTATTCCATTGAGAATGAGCCTTCGCCAGAAGTCATTGACCTCAAGTCGGTAGCGTACCTGAACATTTCAGCGAGAGGCACTTGAGCTTTGACGACCTGTAACTTTCCGTGTCCTTCCATGCCCATGACACGCCCTCGCCTTGAGTTGAAGTCTCCCATAACATCGCCCATGAACTGATCGGGTACTGTAACTTCAACGTTCATCACAGGCTCAAGCAGTACAGGGTTAGCGTCCATGATGCCCTTACGGAATGAGAGACGTGTAGCGAGTTTGAATGACATTTCGGAGCTGTCGACATCGTGATATGAGCCGTAGTACAGCTCTGCGCTGAAGTCAACAACAGGGAAGCCCGCAAGAGGCCCGGAAGTCATGTACTCTCTGAGGCCCTTTTCGACTGCCGGAATAAAGTTGCGCGGAACTGCTCCGCCAACAACGCTGTCGATGAACTCAAAGCCTGCTCCCCTCTCAAGCGGTCTGTATCTGATGTAAACATCGCCGTACTGGCCATGACCGCCGGATTGCTTCTTGTGTTTGCCCTGAGCTTCGGACATCTTGCGGATTGTCTCACGGTACGGCACTTGCGGTGTCTTCGTGTCAAGGTCAACCCCGTAACGTTCCTTCATCTTTGAGAGAATAATGTTAATGTGCATGTCTCCCATTCCCGAAAGAACATTGTCTCGTGTCTCGGCGTTCTTCTCAAACGTCAGCGAGCAGTCCTCTTCAAGTATGCGTGAAATTGCGTTGCCGAGTTTGTCTTCATCGGCTCGTGTCTTTGCGACTACTGCCACGCTGTAGACAGGCTTCGGGAACTCAATAGCCGGGAACTTGCCGTTAAAGCCTCCTTTTGTCGCCAAAGTATGTCCGACTCTCGCGCTCTGCAACTTCGGAATCGCTACGATGTCGCCAGCGATGACTTCTTTAACGTCCTTGCCGTCTTTGCCCGTCATCTGCTTGAATGACGATATTCGCTCGTCTTCGCCCCTGTCAACATTGTAGATGTTACTGCCTTCTGATGAGAGAGACCCGGAATAAACACGAATGAATGACAGTTTGCCAACGAAAGCATCGGCCATGACCTTGAAGCACAGTGCCGAGAACGGAGCGTCCGTCTTGGGTTCGGCTTTAACGTCTCCAGCGTCAACAGCTCCAATGTCAACCGGCGAAGGGAAGTAATCCGCTACGAAGTCCATGAACTGAGGGACTCCGATGTTCGCCGTTGCTGAAAGTGCGAACACTGGCATGATTCTCTTTGAGGCAATCGCTTTCTTCAGTGTCCGTTCAAAGTCAGCCTCTGAAACTGTCTCGCCCTCAAGATATTTTTCCATTAGTTCATCGTCCATCTCAACGGCTGCCTCAACGAGTGCCTCACGTGCTGATACTGCTTCGTCGGCAAGGTCAGCAGGGATTTCAGCCTCTGTGAATTTCCCGGTGCCGTCGGGCTTGTATGTGTATGCTTTGCCCTTGAGAACGTCAACAATTCCCGTGAACTTTTCGCCAGCTCCTATCGGCAGGAAAACGGGCAGTGCATTCTGTGAGAACTGCGACTTAATGTCAGCGAGTACTTTGCTGAAGTCTGCGTTTTCCCTGTCCATTTTTGAGACAACGAAAGATACTGGGGCGTTGTGGTGTTCGGCGTATTCCCACGCTTTTGATGTCTGAACTTCGATTCCTCCGACTGAGCTGACCAGAATAACCGCTGTGTCGGCGACCCGGATTGCTGCGCTCATCTCGCCGGTGAAGTCAGCGTAACCGGGTGCGTCAAGAACATAGAATGTCTTTCCTTTTCGTTCGAGAGTGAGGAGTGATGTTGAGATTGAGATGTTGCGTTTCTGTTCTTCTGACTGGAAATCGCTGACTGTGTTGCCGTTCTGAACATTTCCCATTCGGGTTATGTTGCCGTTGTCGAATAACATTGCTTCAGCCAGTGAGGTTTTGCCTGCTCCGCCGTGTGCGCAAAGTGCGAGGCTTCGAGTATCTTCGGGTTTACGTACCCCCATGATAATAAAACACCTTCCCTGTTGTTAATAGTTGTGAACAAATGTATTATACAGCACTTTATTCGCTCTTCGTGTTGCTGTAACTGTCTCTGACGATGCACACAACCTTCATCGGCAGCGTTATCGTCATATTCTCCGGCGGGTTGACCTGAGAGAGCCATTCAGATGACGGGATATGCCCTGAGCCTTTCGGTGGAGTCAGAACGCCTACAGGAAGTCCGCCCTCGCTCTTGAGGAAAGCGAACATCTCACGAATCGTCCTGCCTCTGTAATCTTCGGGAACGTCAAAAGCCGCGAAGCTGTGTCCATCGTCAGCAGTCGACAAAATATCCCTGATGAAAGCCGAAATTCCCTCGTTCTGAGTACACATGGCCGTTATGTTGGCAACGAGGCTGTCGGAATATAGTATGTCGTCAACATGTGCGTATCTTGCGTAACGTTCATTGTCGGGGTTGCTGAGTTCCATGACGGTGTAAACGTCCGGTGCGGTATCCTCGACTGCCAGAGCCGTTAGTATCGAGTGAGAGTCATCTTCGCCGAAATTAGGGTCTCCGAGTATAACCGCGCTGTGAGCCTTCTTTATTCCGCCGCGTAAAAGAGTCTCACGCTCTGACGGGTTGCCCTGTACGAAAAATACATCGGGGTCAAGTCCTTCGGGCCTCTCCTTTGTGATTAAAGCAACCTGAGTCCCTGACGCTGTAAGCTCCTTGACTATGTGATGGCCTCTTTCGTTCCAGCCGCACAAAACTACATGACCCTCAAATTTGCACGTGTTTATTCCCATCATCTCCCCTAATATCTGTTTGATCTTGCTGTTGATTATTCTCTGTAACACCTCAGCGAATACGACTCCCAAAATCGCAACGCCGAATATTGATATAACAAAAACTATCAGCTTTCCGACAAAAGTGTGAGGGTAAGAGGCAAATTCCCCCTGCCCTATAAGAGTGAACATTATCGTCCACAATGAGTCAAAATATGACCCTCTGAAATCTTTTTCCAGCCACCACACAAAAAACGCACTTCCGCAAAGAAGTCCAAGCAGTAAAGCCAGAACTCCGGCAAGACGGTAATGTAAATTTTTTGCCAATGATACGCCTCGCCGGGCATTCTTTACGGTTTTGACAAAACTTTTTGCGCTCATGGCCGTCAGTCCAAAAAGTCTTTCAGTTTCTTGCTAGGCTGTCTAAGTTTTCGGAGTGCCTTTGCCTCGATTTGTCTTATGCGCTCTCTTGTTACGTTGAATTTTTTGCCGACCTCCTCAAGAGTGTATGAGTGTCCGTCCTCAAGTCCAAACCTGAAGTGAAGAACCTCTCTTTCACGTTCCGAGAGTGTTCCAAGCATCTCCTCAATCTGTTCATGAAGAAGATGACCTGCTGCAGCCTCATCAGGACTCGGGAGTTCGTGATCTTCGATGAAGTCGCCGAGCTGTGAGTCTTCTTCCTCGCCGATAGGAGTCTCAAGAGACACTGGAAGCTGTGAGATTCTGCGGATTTCCTCGACTCTTGAAGGCTCAATTCCCATTTTAGCGGCAATCTCATCGTCAGTGGGTTCCCGCCCGAGTTCCTGAACTAGAAGGCGCGACATTCTGACCATCTTGTTGATTGTCTCGACCATGTGGACTGGGACTCGAATCGTTCGTGCCTGATCAGCGATCGCCCTCGTTATTGCCTGACGTATCCACCATGTAGCGTATGTGCTGAACTTGAAGCCCCTGCGATAGTCGAATTTCTCAACGGCCCGGATAAGTCCTAAATTGCCCTCCTGTATCAAGTCAAGGAATAACATTCCTCTTCCGATGTATTTTTTCGCTATGCTTACAACAAGCCTCAAATTTGCGTCAATCAAGCGTTTTTTCGCTTCAATGTCTCCGGCTTCCATTCGTTTTGCCAGTTCGACTTCTTCGGCTGCCGTCAGCAGTGAAACTTTGCCGATCTCACGGAGATACATTCTCACAGGATCAGTCAGGGGAATGTCGTCAAGTTTGCCCATCTCGCTGTCAACTGTCGGTATAAATTCCTCCCGTGTGTCAGCCTGCTGCGGCATCTTGCCGATTTCGGCCTTGTCGACAACATCTATTCCCATCTCCTGAAGGTTGGTCAATATCCTGTCCAGTGTATCAGCGTCCCACGTCTCAACGGGTATGTGTCTCTCTATATCGTCATTCGTAACATAACCCCTCCCGGTGCCTTCATCAAGAAGATTGCTGACTCCGCCCGAGTCTTTGACCGTCTCAACCGGAGCTGTCTTGGCAACACTATTCTCAGCAGGGGTTTCTTTCTCTTTCTTTTTAGTCAATCTATAACACGCTCCTTAACTAATGCTCACTGTTGTACCCATAAAAAGCGGAAAATCCTCGCTAGGAGCATCTCCAACAATTTCCCTCGTTCCGTCAAGTTCAAACTCTGACAGCAGCCTTATCGCTGAAACGTCATAAGGGTTATCATTCTCCCAAATCATGAAGAAACGGTTATAGCCGAACTTTTCAGCGAAATATGACTGGCCGGGAGTCCCGATGAATTTGCTAACATCGCTGAGAACACGAGACAAAATACGAAGATAACCCGAACAATCATAAAACGGATCGTCGCCGGCAATAGCGATAACTCTCACGGTGCCTTCAAATATTCCGTGCTTCCAGATTGAACAGGCCGTAATTCCTGCGCTGAGTCCGCTCTTTTCTCCGCTCAATCCGAGTGAGAGAATTACTGCACGCTCTATTTTCTCCGAGTAGCCGAGTATCATCAGGAATCCCAAACTGAAGAAGTTATCGGGCTGAGACCTGAAGAAGTTTTCTCTCGGAAGATTCCCGACACAGCCGGTCAAAGGCGAGGCCATGAAGAAAAATTCGCTGTCCAAGTCCATACATGACCTTGCTATATTTCTGAGGTCAGAATCATGAAACCTGTTGACCGAAACAGGCTGATAATCCTTCCCGAAAGGAAACCATGAAGATACTTCTACTTGAAGCTCACTGTTCCAAAAAGGTAATATCAGCTTGCGGCCTCCGTTGTTTCACGTTCCTGTTTCTCTCGGATTACTTTTACGACACACTCAACGAGCATGGTAATTTCGGGTTTCGTTACCTGATAATTCGCTCCAACGCTTGCAGCCTTGTTCTTGATGTCGTTGGCCATAATTGATGAGAATACTATTATCGGAATGTTCTTCGTTTCGGGATTCTCTTTGATTCTCCTTGTCAGAGTGAGGCCGTCGAGTCTGGGCATTTCGACATCGGTAATCAACAAATCGCAGTGTTCATTCGCGCCAACAATAGCGTCATAGGCAACTTTTCCGTCAGGGCATATGTGAAGGTCAGTGAAACCGCTGGCCATGAGAGCGTCTTCAACCTGTTTGCGGATTAACGGCGAGTCCTCAGCCACGATGATGTGATAATCGCCCGGGTGCCCAACGCCTTCCATCATCGCTACAGCTTTGCCCGGGTCGCCTGAATGCTGAATGACAAGCTGAGGGCTTATGGTCTGCACGATCGCTTCATAGTCAAGCAGAAGAACGTTTCTTGAATCCCTCTTGATGACGTAGAGAATCCAGTCTCCCAAATATTTTCCCGTCATGCTCGCGTCAAGGTCTTCGGATTTTATCCTGTAAATTCTTTCGACAGCATCAACAACGAAGCCCAATTTCACCTCGTTGAACTCAGCTATAATAACCTTGCTCTGCTCCATAGGCGTAACAGGAGGAATGCCCAGAAAGATTCTCAGGTCAACCATCGGCAGAACTTCACCGCGCACTGAAGTTATACCGATTAGAGCGACTGGAGCGTCTGGAATCGAACGAACGCCCGGCCAGCGCAATATTTCTCTCGTTTTGTCAACGTTGATTGCAAAAGACTGATCGCCGAGAACGAATACAACTAACTGCCATTCGTTTGTACCGGCTTCAGTGGTAACTTTTTTGACTTCCTGCATTTTTTGTTTAAGGCCTCCGCTCTGAGTAATAAATACAAAGCTGACATGTTGCTATATATTATCACAATTTTAATCGGGAATTTGTTGACTTTGGTTTACAATTAAAATCAGGAATGGTTTACAATGCAAAAATCTGGACAGATGCGAAACTTATTGTATAATTACTCGCAAGTCCCAATTCAAAGTGATTTGCCTCATGATTTTTTCAGCAAGGAGATAGAGCTAGATGTCAAAAGAGTGTAATGTGGTGTAGTATTACGATATGAATATTTTTAGACATAAGGCATACAAAGTGGAATTGAAGCCGACCAGTGAGCAAATCAAAATCATTGAGCGCACTATGGGAGTGTGTCGTTATGTCTATAATCTTTTCATAGCAACAAATCTCGATAATTACCGCGAAGGTACTCACGAATATATGTCAGGCTACGATTTCTCGAAATGGCTGAACAACGATTACAGGAAGACCAATGACGATAAATTATGGATATGGGAAGTATCGTCCAAAGCCGTAAAGAAAGCCATAATGAACGCAGACAAAGCCTACAGGAATTTTCTGAAGGGCAGAACAGG
>CAJODC010000008.1 GCA_905233215.1 uncultured Synergistales bacterium | reverse complement strand
GCAAATTCCGCGCTTCCTACTGTGTAAGCCTCGACACCGATTCCGAAAACTTTGCTCTCAACGCAGGGTTTAACCTTGTTGAAGTCGTAGGGCTCGCTGAGAATTTCATCGATTGCCTGACGATAACGGAGTCTCGGACCGATTCTGTCAGCCGGAACATCTTTGAAGCCGTCGCCTGTCCAGATGTTCATTACGCATGTCTGCCCTAATTCTTCGGCAAGATACGTACTGATTCTGATACATGCTTTGCCGTGTTCAATCCAGAATTTTCTCGTGTCCTCGTGAGGTGATGAGAGCGTTAATGGGTCGCACTTTGGGTGTGAAAAGAATGTAGGGTTGAAGTCGCAGCCGAGTCCCCTGTCCTTGCAGAACTTCGCCCATTTTGCGAAGTGCTTGGGTTCGAGTTTGTCCCTGTCAGCCCATTCAGTACCGTCAAAAATAGCGTAGCTTGCGTGAAGATTCATTTTCGGCGTACCGGGTATGAGACTCATCACCTTGTCAAGATCTGCCATGAGTTCATCGGGCGTTCTCGCTCTGCCGGGATAATTTCCTGTCGTCTGAATACCGCCTGTGAGGGGTTTGCTAGGGTCAGTGTCAAAACCTCTGACATCATCGCCCTGCCAGCAGTGAAGCGAAACTGGTACGTCCTTCAGCCTCTTGATCGCTGCGTCAGTGTCAACGCCAAGTGCTGAATACTTCTTCTTTGCTTCTGCGTAACTCAACTATAACGCCTCCATTTGTATTTTAAGATTGCCCAATGCTGTTGCTTCTATCGGAAGGGCAATAACTTTCTTTCCTGTAGCCTGTTCGGTTAAACGGTTGAGGAACGAATTTTTTGCTCCTCCTCCGACTATGTATATGCTGTTGTATTTTCTGCCTGTTACCGACTCGATTTCCTCAACGGTTTTCTTGTACGTCAGAGCCAGCGACCTGTAAGCGCACCTGAAGTAACCTGCGTTAGTCGCTGGCTTGTTCGTCAGTGCTTCATCAAACGCTGACTTCATGCTTTCGGGAGCGAGGAATGATTTTGCGTTGGCATCAACAGTCCCGTCAAAAGAATCTTTTTCGGCCTCACTGACGATTTCGCCGAAGTCTTTTCCGGGACAAAGCTCATCTCTCAATCTGTTAATCAGCCACATTCCCATGATGTTACGGAGATAACGAATGTAATTCACTCCGCCTTCATTGGTGAAATTAGCGGCCATGCTTTGAGGAGTTGTTACGGGATTTTTGATTTTTACGCCGAGAAGGCTCCACGTTCCTGACGAGATATAAATCTCATCGCCCTCCATCGGTATTCCCTCGACTGCGCTGGCTGTGTCATGTGTCGGACATAACACGCACTGAACGCCTCTGTAAGTTCCTAGCTTAGTGCCGGGTTTCTGTAACGGCTGGAACAAATGAGCCGGTAATCCTAATTTTGCGATAATCTCGCTGTCATACTGTCCAGTTTTTGCGCTGACCATTCCGCCGGTCGTAGCGTTGGTGTACTCGTGGGACTTAACACCGCAGAGCTTATAGAGCAGGTATTCCGGCATCATCAAGAAATCCGTAACGCCTTCGAGCCTTCCTTCTTTCTTGTCGGCGTAAAGCTGATAGATTGTGTTGAACGTCTGAAACTGTATTCCCGTCCTCTCGTATAACTCCTCAAAAGGAATTATCTTGTGTACTTCGGGAATAACGCTCTCTGTTCTTGTGTCTCGGTAAGCGTAACAGGGCAGAACTTCCTCATTGCCCTTCATCAAAACGTAATCGACTCCCCAAGTGTCAACAGAAAGACTCGAAACCTCATACTCTTTCAGAGCCTCATCAATTCCGTGCTTGACGTGGGCGAAAAGAGACTCGATGTCCCAAGTTAGATGGCCTTGAAATTCTTTTACTCCGTTCGGAAAACGATAGAGTTCTTGCGTGATAATCTTTCCGTCTTCCTTCCAGCCCAAAAGATGACGGCCTGATGACGCTCCTATATCAACAGCGAGATAATATTTCATGCTTCTACAAACTCCTCGCAGTAATTTTATCGTGAAGATTTTTGAATAATTAATTATGCGTTAAGGGTACAGAAAATTAAAAGCGAAATTTTACGTAATAGTAACAAAAATTTGAATGGCTTGCAGTGATTTTGTCGTTATGTTAAACTGCATAGAATTTTTTGACGAATGGAGGAGGTTTTCTTTTGAACATTCAAGAAGTCAGCGTGTTCATAATTTACCTCGTGTTTATGCTGTCAATAGGTGTCTGGTTCTTCTTCAGGGATAAGAATCAGACAGAGAAGGGTTATTTCTTGGGCGACAGGAAAATGGGCCCATGGGTAGCGGCTCTGTCAGCAGGAGCATCAGACATGAGCGCATGGGTCTTGATGGGACTGCCTACATCAATATACGCTCTCGGTCTCGGACAGATTTGGATCTCTGTGGGACTGGCGATCGGTTACGCTCTAAGCTGGATATACGAAGCTCCTCGTCTGCGCACGTTCTCAATCGAAGCAAACGACTCAATCACAGTTCCGCAGTACCTGACGAATCGATTCATGTCTGAGTCAAAAACGTTACAGTTGATTTCCGCTGCCGTGTTCCTCATTGCTTACACGATATACGCAGCGTCAAGCATCAAAGCCTGCGGTACATTGTTCAACACAGTAACAGGACTCGACACGACAATAGCGATGTACTTGGCGGCCGTAATTGTGATAAGTTATACATTCTTGGGAGGCTTCAGCGCGGTGTCATGGACAGATTTCTATAGCGGCGGCGACAATGCTTGAGCCGGGCGCATCGTCAGCGATTGACACTCCGAACTACTGGAACGTCTTTTCATCGTGGCAGGACATTGTATCGGGACTCGGCTGGGGACTCGGCTACTTCGGAATGCCTCACATAATAATCCGCTTCATGTCGATAAATTCACAGAAGGAGCTGCGGAAGTCGGCGAAGATCGGAATCTCATGGACTGTAGCAATATTGATCATGGCCGGGCTTGTCGGCGTAATCGGGAGAATGTTCATCGGATTTGACGAGAGCGTGAACAATAATTCTCTTGTCTTTGTCGTGATGACGAGGAGAATTTTCCCTGCGTTGATTTCGGGCGTATTGCTTTCTGCTGTTCTTGCTGCTGCCATGAGTACGGCTGACAGTCAGCTATTGGCGGCGGCCAGTGCCTTTGCTTCTGACGTTTACAGGCCGGTAATCAGGGGCGACAGAGCCGGTAATCGTGAAATGCTCTGGGCTGGAAGAATCGTTGTTCTTCTAATTGCAGTAGCGGCTCTGATGATAGCATCGAGTCCGAACGCAGGGTCAATAATGTCGCTTGTCTCGAATTTACTTTTTCGGGAGCAGCGTGCGGAATTTTCACTGGAGCTGTTGTTGATATAGCGTGGCTTATGTACATGTCTGACACGGGAGTTTACGAGATAATTCCGGGCTTCTTCGCAGGTTTGGCAATAGCCGTAGCCGTGTCGCTCGTCAGTCCTAGACCGTCAAAGGAAGTTGAATCACTCTTTGACCGGGCCTTGAAAGCATCGAAGGAATAACCTTAACGGGTCTCCCAATGAGGGAGGCTCTTTTTTTTGTCGACAAAAAAAACAACCTCCAGCTTTTTCACTGGAGGCTGTCGGTTATGCGTTCATTGCTTTCATTCGGCGGGACATAAGTTCCTTGCGTCTTGCTGCTGTGTTCTTGTGCATAACGCCTTTCACTACGGCTTTGTCGATGACGCTCTGTGCTGCGTCGAAGTTCTTTACGGCCTCGTCTTTGCTTCCGGCCTCAACCGCTTCGAGTACTCTCTTAACGGCGGTTTTGCATCTTGAAGTCCAGTATTTGTTGTACAGTCTGTTACGTTCGGAAATTCTTACTCGCCTTTCCGCTGATTTCTTGTTCGGCATAAATTTCTCTCCCTGATTTTTTCTGTGATGGTGCCGGAGGGGAGACTCGAACTCCCACAGTGTCGCCACCGGCGGATTTTGAGTCCGCTGCGTCTACCATTCCGCCACTCCGGCTATTAAATGACACGGCATAAAATACACTTCGATTCAAATTTTGTCAAACATTCCGTTATCCTTCAAAAATTTTACTGCCTTTTTGACTTCCTGACTGGCTCCCCTTCTCGTAACAAAAATCGCGTCAGGCGTGTCTACAACTACAATGTCATTCACCATGTTCAGCACAGCGAGTTTTTCACGTGAATGAACGAAGCAGTTATGACTGTCGAGAAACATCGCATCACCTACGGCAACGTTGCGATTCTCATCGCACTCCATGACATCATCGTGGAGAGCGTCCCATGATCCCACGTCAGACCAGCCCGAATTGACCAGCGGAACTACTGCGACATGTCCGGCCTTTTCCATTACGGCGTTGTCGAAGGAAATATTTTTCACGTCATCAAAATTTTCACGAAGAGTCCCGTTTTGAGTCAGTGAAAATAATTCAGGGTCAGCGGTTTCAAGTTCATCGTAAAGACACTTGGGAGTGAAGATGAAAATTCCTCCGTTCCAGAGATAATCGCCGTCAGAAATATATCGCTGTGCAGTCTTGAGGTCAGGTTTTTCCGTGAAACTTTCCGCCTCATAGTAACCGCTTTCGAGTTTTTGTCCCTGCCTGATGTAGCCGAAGCCTGTATCAGGTCTTATCGGAGCGATTCCGAGCGTGGCAATGTAACCGTCATCAGCTGCTTTCACGCCGACTTTCAGAGCGTCCGTAAATTTCCTCGTGCTGCGAATGAATGCGTCGCTGGGTACGACTATCATAACGTCATCGTCATTCGCTCCCTGACGCTTCAATTCTTCAACGGCCAGCAAAATCGCTGGAGCTGTTCCCCTTGCGCAAGGTTCTTCGATTATGAAGCCTTCGGGAAGATTGTCAGCTCCGAAAATCTCGCAGGACTGAGACATAACAAGCTCGTTCCATTTTGAGCCTGATATTACACGAAGCGACTCAATCGGAATCATGCTCGCCATTCTCAGGGCTGTATTCTGTAAAAGAGTCTTGTCGGAATAGAGCCTGATGAACTGTTTTGGCATTTTCTCACGTGAAAGAGGCCAAAGCCTTGTACCGCTTCCACCGCTCAGTATAAGACCGTAAATTTTCCTCATCGTTAATTTACCTGCTGAACGCTTCCGAGCTTCAACATTTTCGTGATGCTTGTTGACAGTAACGGTATAGGGTCAACGAACTGACCGCCGATTATCAGGCTGTAATGGAGGTGAGGCCCTGTAACACGTCCAGTCGCGCCCGACTTCGCTATGATTTGTCCCTTCTCAACTTTGTCGCCCTTCTTGACTGGAATACTGCTCAAGTGAAAGAACGCTGAGATGACTCCGTTGCCTGAGTCGATGTAGACGCTTCCTCCGGCGTAATAGTGGAAGCCTGCAAGCACCACCGTTCCTGCGAATGGTGCGCGGACGTTCGTACCTGTTACGGCTCTGATGTCTGCTCCGTTGTGGCCTGCTCGAGGCTGGCCGTTGTAGATTCTCTGCTTGCCGTAACTGCTTGTGAGTGTTATTGAGGCTAACGGCGGCTGAGGAGGAGTCGTCCATTTTCTTGGGACTGTCATTGTACGAAGAGCGGAAGCAATCAATTTTGACTCGTTCTGAATGCGTGTAAGTTCTTTTTTGGGAGGATTGACCATTTTGGGGTTGACTCTAAGATTTTCTTTCGGGTACTGTCTCGAACGCAGGTAAATATTTCCTGATGCTTTGTACTTTTTACCGCCCTGTGCAAATTCAAACTGTATCTTGTAATTTCCCGGCTTGATGTTGCGAACGTCAGAGCCTAAAAGACCGTAAGAGATTTTACCCGTTCCGCCTGTCTCAACATTGAGGGCTATAGTTCTGTTCAGCCATGTTACAGTCGGCGAAGAGTATTCAGCCGTTGACGAGAGAGACACGGCAAACGCCTGCCCGATGTCCCAGCTTGTCGGGAAATTCACCCATGATGAAGAATACGAAGGGCTTGCGGTGAAAAGTGTCAATAAAATTACAGCAAGCAATAATTTTTTGTGCATATTATGCTCCTTTCGTTGAACGATTCATAATGTCTATTAACTGCTCGATTACCCATGAAAGTTTATAGGCTGCGTCTCTCATAGCGTCTAGGACTTCCTGAGCCGTGAGAGTGTGATCGGGGTCAACACCTGCGGCCATGTTAGCAGCGCACGAGAGGACAGCGCATTTCATGCCCATAGAGTTAGCGGTGATGATTTCTGGGACTGTTGACATTCCTACCAAGTCAGCACCGAGAATACGAAGCATACGGATTTCAGCAGGTGTCTCAAATGAAGGGCCTGGCATAGCTGCGTAGACACTCTGCTTCAAGCCTATTTCGGATAGTATAGACAGCATTTCAGGATCATACGCTCTGGACATGTCCGGGAATCTTTCGTTCCATCGTGGCTCGTTCTGCCCCGTCAAGGGATTGTCCCCCATCAGGTTAATGTGGTCTTTAACGGCTAGAATTTCTCCGGCACGATACAACATATTCACTGCGCCTGAAGCGTTGGTGGCGATGTATTCA
Source organism: uncultured Synergistales bacterium (assembly GCA_905233215.1). Taxonomy (GTDB): domain Bacteria; phylum Synergistota; class Synergistia; order Synergistales; family Aminobacteriaceae; genus JAFUXM01. Next base: position 50,701 of record CAJODC010000008.1, on the reverse strand, counting down.
CGCGTACCCAACATTCCGAGTACCCTGACAGGAAATGTTACGGCCTTCAGCGAGTAGCCCTCATAGTGGTGGACACGTCCCTGAAGAATCATTACGGGTCTTGAGTGTACAGTGCCGAGAATCAATCTTCCTGCATGGCCGGGAGCTGTCGAGCATGGCCAGTTAGGAATGTCGCTGGAATTTAGAGTCATTCTTTCGTCAATAATCGAAGCTGCTTCCCCTAAGCCTGAACCTAACACTATTGCTGTTACTGGCGTGAAGGGCAAACGTTCACGGAGAAATGATACAGTTTCGAGAGCGTCTGAGTAATCGTAGTTGGGCAATTTATGCGCCTCCTTCAGCGGTATTCTAGCATATTGACATGATACAATTACCGTCAAAACTTTGAAGGGATAAAAAATTATGAGTGAAAAACAGGAAAGAGCGGTAGAGTTGAAGAACAGGACAGGCGACGCTCACTATAATTGCTGTCAGTCTGTAGCGTGTGTGTTCAGCGATGAGACAGGAATTGATGAGATGACACTGAAGAGGATCGGAGCAGGTTTCGGACTCGGCATGGGCGGAATGGAAGGAACCTGCGGAGCTTTGTGCGGTGCTGAAATGGTGCTTGGACTCATGAAGTACAATGGCAAGCCCATAAGGGACAACGCTAAAGAGCTTCACAAAAAATTCACCGAGATTTGCGGAGCTTCAATCTGTCGTGAGATTAAAGGCGTTGGAACGGGAAAGATGTTGTGTTCCTGTGATGACTGCGTGAGGAATGCCGTTGCGATTCTTGAGCAGACCGTCTAGCGCGGCAACGGTCTAGCCGTAACCTTCTGCCACAGTGAAATATACTGTTCGTGAAGGAACGAAGGGTAATCGGTCTCAAGGCTGGGACGTTCCCATTTGTACACGTCAGAGCGTCCCGTCAAAAATCTTTTCAGTGCGTTCGGCGTGTCATCGTCAATAATTATCGCAACGCCTCTGCTCTTCGCCTCGTCAAGATACTCACGAAGCCCGGCAAAATTTCCCTTCCGCCAAGTCTCTAAGCCTTCAGGTTTTTCGAGACTGCACCCGGCAGCCTGCAGCAAGACTCCTGAAGAGCCGCTGAAGTCAGCGAATTTCATGTCCTTCAAGACCTGACCGACAAGAATCGAACTCGACAATCTCGCCTGAAACTCAGCCAATCTCCTCTGATAGTACGGATAATTTTGGCCGTCCCATTCCGATAACGCCGTTAATACTCTCTGAGCGACAAAAGGAATCACTGAAGGGTCGTAAAGTGAAGCAGTGTTTACGGGAAAAGGAGAGTACAAAAATTTGACGGTGAATTTTTCTGTCGACTTAATCCCTGCCGACTGAGCGTCATTCTCATCGAGAGCGATAATTTTTGAACCTTCAGGAATTTCACGAAGAACTTTCCCGCGTTCGGCCATGACCAAATCGCCGTCAGCGTTCCACGTTCTGATTGACGTAACATTGACTTCAGCACCGCCGATGAAAGAGGCGAGAAGAGCCAGCCAAGGGTGAGTCGCTGAAACGTTCAGTCTGTCATCAGCATGACCGGCTCTTATCGTGAACAAAAGTATTATTAACGCTATAACTTTAGTCGCCAAATTTACTCCTCAAGTCATTAAGTATCAATGATGCCGTCTTAGCCTCTGCTCCCTTGCGTGTTCTGTCGGTCTCAATATGCTCAAATCCGTTCATGTAGAGTCTGACCGTGAACGTTGGAGCGTGTGAAGGGCCTTCGGTTTTGAGAAGCTCATAGTTAGGCAGGGGCATTCCGTGAGCCTGAAGCCATAATTGCAGGGCGGTCTTTGGGTCTTTTTCGGCGAACTGTTCTTCCGATGTGTTGAGAAAAAGTTTCTTGATGACACGTTCGGCAGCCGACACACCGCCGTCAAGGCACACCGCTCCGAGTATTGCTTCCATAGCGTCAGCACATATTGACTTAGGGAGCGAATCGCTCTTCAGAGTATGGCCGTGAAGTATCAAGTAAGGCAGTCCGAGAGACTCGGCTCTTCGGTAAAGAGACTCGGCTTTGACCAGACCTGAACGCATCTTAGTCAGTTCTCCCTCGTCAGCGTCAGGGTACATCTTGAATAATGCTCTCGCTATTACGAACGTTAAAATTGAATCGCCGAGAAATTCGAGTCTCTCATTGTTGTAATAAAGCCCGTACTCATTCGCATATGACGAATGGCACAAAGCCTCCTCAAGCGTGAACATGTCATCGAAGCTGTAGCCTAATTTAGCCTCAAAATCTTTCACTGCTTTCGGGTCTAGTTTCGCTCTGTCCCTTCGAGGGCCTGCTTCAACGTCAAATGTTTTCATATCTCTGGAACGCTAAAACGCCGTTATGACCGCCGAAGCCGAAGCTGTTGACCAAAAGCCTGTCAACCTTCCTGTTTACCCCTGAGCCTGTCGAAATGTTCAAGTCGCAGTCAGGGTCAGGCGTAGTGTAATTCAGTGTCGGGTGAATGTAACCTTCTTCGATTGCCTGAAGCGATGCTATTACCTCAAGACCTCCTGCTGCGCCAAGACAGTGGCCTATCATTGATTTTGTTGACGTTACCGTAATGTTCTTTGCGTTTTCGCCGAACACAGCGTTAATCATCGTGGCTTCCATTTTGTCGTTGAGACCCGTTGAAGTTCCGTGAGCGTTGATGTAGTCGACCTGCGACTCGTTCCAGCCCGACATCTTCATGGCCTTACGTGTTGCGTAGGCTGCGCCCTTAGCTTCGGGATCGGGTGCCGTTATGTGTCCTGCATCGCAAGAAGTCCCGTAGCCGGTGAACTCTGCGTAAATGTGCGCTCCTCGTGCGAGTGCGTGTTCAAGTTCCTCAAGCACCACAACGCCAGCTCCTTCGCCCATAACGAAGCCGTCTCTGTCCTTGTCGAACGGTCTCGAAGCGTGCCGGGGGTCATCATTCCTCGTTGAGAGTGCCTTCATCGAGGCGAATCCGGCGATTGCTATCGTCCTCAAAGCTGCCTCAGTTCCTCCGGCAATGATAACGTCAGCGTCATCACGTACGATAGTGTGATAAGCCTCTCCCATTGAGTGAAGAGACGTAGCGCACGCCGTAACAACACAAAGATTCGGGCCTTTCGCACCGAGTACTATTGCGACATAAGCTGTTGACATGTTGCTGATCATCATCGGGATAAAGTAAGGGCTGACTCTCTTTGAGCCTTTCTCAAGCATTATCCTGAAATTGTTAAATGATGTCTCGATTCCTCCCTGACCTGTTCCGATGTAGACACCGAGTCTGTAAGGGTCAATACTCTTAACGTCAAGCCCTGAATCCTCAACCGCCAATTTTGCTGCTGCCACCGCAAACTGTATCGCCCTGTCAGAACGTTTAGCCTCTTTTCCGGGCATGTATACTGAAGGGTCAAAGTCTCTGATTTCAGCACCGAATGTTACGGGACAGTCTCCCAAGTCGAAAGTCGTTATGCTGTCGATTCCGTTTTTGCCTTCATGGAGTGCCTGCCAGTAATCTTTTTTGCCGATCGCTATCGGGCTGACAGGGCCTAATCCTGTTACAACGACTCTTCTTTTTTTGTCTGTCAAATAAATCACGCTCCTATATAAAAACAAAGGGGACAGAACCAGTATCAGCTCTTCCCCCGTCATCGGCCTTTATGGTTAAGCCTTCTTTAGTCTTCCACGCCAATTTTGCTGAGCGTGTAGTTCATTGCCTCGCCTACTGATGTTAATTTCTCTGCGTCCTCGTCAGGAATCTCGATGTCAAATTCCTCTTCGATTCCCATTATCAGTTCAACTATATCAAGCGAGTCAGCTCCAAGATCCTCAACAAATGACTTTTCCGGCGTAACCTGATCTGCTTCAACGTCAAGGCGGTCTGATACTATTGCTTTCAACTTCGCTACTGCTTCTTCTTTGGTCATGTTAGTTCACCTCCCCTCTAAATCATTGTCATTCCACCGTCAACCGCTAGGGTCTGACCGGTGATATACGCGCTGTCTTCTGACGCAAAGAACGATACGGCTCTTGCTACTTCTTCGGGCGTTCCTATTCGTGAAACCGGAATGCTCTTCAGTATTGCTTCTTTCACGTCATTTTTCAGTATATCAGTCATGCTTGTATTGATAAAGCCCGGCGCAACTGCATTAGCTGTGATTCCGCGACCTGCGTATTCACGAGCGACTGATTTTGTCAGGCCGATTATACCAGCTTTTGACGCAGAATAATTACACTGACCTGCGTTTCCTGTCAAGCCTACGACAGAAGAAATGTTTACGATTCTTCCGTAACGAGCTTTCGCCATGTCCTTTACGGCTAACTGAGTGCAGTAAAAAGCGGCGTTCAAGTTTGTGTTAATGACAGTCAGCCAGTCTTCAGCCTTCATTCTCATCAATAAATTATCACGTGTTATGCCTGCGTTGTTGACGAGGACTGAAACATTTTCGCCGAAATGAGCTTTAACGTCAGCAAACATTTTTACGGCCTGTTCCTGAACGCTAACGTCAGCACGGAAAATTTCAGCCTTAACACCGAGCGAGACGGCTTCATCTTTGAGAGTTATTGCTGACTCTTCGCTGTGATTGTAATTTATGGCAACGTCAAAACCTTTTCGGGCAAGTTCAAGAGTTACGGCACGCCCGATTCCCTTCGATGCTCCTGTGATTAGTGCAAGCATGATTTAGCCTCCGATTTTCGCTCGCAGTTCTTCGAGCTTCTCAGGCGTTGACGCTGAAAAGATGTTCATACCTTTACGGCATTTTTTGACCAGACCTGCAAGAACTTCGCCAGCTCCGATCTCGTAAAAAGAATCGACACCGAGCGAGTCAATCATGAATGAAACGGAATTTTCCCACAATACCGGGCTGAATGTCTGAGCGTAAAGTTTTGATTGAATTTCTTTTGCTGACCTGACCGGCTTTGCGTCAACGTTTGCGATTATGTCAAAATTTGAATCCTTCCACGAAATTTTTGCGAACTCATCACGTAATTTTTCGGCAGCCGGTTTCATGTACTGACTGTGAAAAGGCGCACTGACACTGAGCTTCAACGCCCGTTTGATTCCGAATGACTTTGCGCCTTCTATGGCCTTGTCGACAAACTCTGTCAGCCCTGAGATAACGACTTGGCCGGGACAGTTGAAATTCGCCGGACTCACTTCACCGTTGACGGCGACAGACTCGCACAGCTTCACAGCGTCATCATGACTCGCTCCGATGAGGGCAGCCATTCCTCCCGCGCCTGCCGGTACAGCCTCCTGCATGAAAGTCCCACGATCCCTCACGAGCCTCACAGCGTCGGCGAAATCAAGCACGCCTGAAGCGCAAAGTGCTGTGTATTCTCCGAGACTATGACCGGCCATGCAGACGGGTGAAATTTCCGCGCCCATTGCGTCAGTCAACACACGAAGAGCGGCAATGCTCACCGTCATGATTGCTGGCTGTGCGTTCTTCGTGAGCGTCAATTCAGCCTCATCGCCCTCGAACATCAAGCGGGTCAGGTTGAACGACAGAGAGTCATCAGCTTCTTCAAAAATTTCTTTTGCTACAGGGAAAGCCTCGTAAATTTCTCGTCCCATTCCGACAGATTGAGAGCCTTGACCGGGAAATATTAACGAGTAACTCATCTCTTCACCTCGCCTAAGTGAGACATGATTTCTTCTGCCTGACTGAACATGTTTTCGATTATCGTTTTCACCGGCAGAATGTCATTCACCATTGCCGCGCTTTGTCCGGCCATGAGCGATCCCCATTCAGTATCGCCGTCAACGACTGCTGCTCTGAGCTTGCCTGTTCCGAGTGCTTCAATCTCAGAAGCCGGAGCGTTCTCGGCCTCAAGACGTTCAAATTCAGCGGTGAGTTTGTTGCGTAGACATCTCACGGGGTGTCCGAGAGACTGACCTGTTACGGCTGTAGATCTGTCTCTAGCGTCAACAACGGCCTTCTTATAATTCGGGTGAACCGTGCATTCCTCACAGCAGATGAATCTTGTACCGACCTGAACGCCCTCAGCGCCGAGAGCGAAAGCGGCTACGACTCCGCGGCCGTCAGCGACTCCGCCAGCGCATATCACGGGAATTTTCAGAGCCTGCGAGATTTGCGGTGTCAAAACCATCGTAGTCAGTTCGCCGATATGACCGCCTGCCTCCATTCCTTCGGCAACAACAGCGTCAGCTCCCTGCTTTTCGACTCTCCGAGCCTGAGCCACTGATGCCACAACGGGAATAACTATCGTTCCCAAAGGCTTGAGCCTCTCAAGAACTTTACCGGGACTCCCTGCTCCAGTCGTTACGACCGGGACTTTGTGTTTCACGGCAACTTCAAGGGCACTGTCAGCAGTCGGCGACATCAACATTATGTTCAGTCCGAAAGGTTTTCCGGGTAATAATAATTCTTTTGCCTTGATGATTTCCTTTTCGAGAATGTCGGGAGGAGTCGCTGCTGCTGCGATGATACCGAGTCCGCCAGCGTTGCTTACGGCTGAAGCGAGTTCGGCGTTAGCAACCCATGCCATTCCGCCCTGTAATATTGGGTATTTTGTTCCGAGTAATCTGCATACCCTGTTGTCTTGTCTAAGTAATGTCATCTTTTCACCTCTCTATATCTCTGTTAATCTGTTCTGTACCGTCTTCGGCTATGAATTTCCTAGCGGCTGAAATTGCGCTGACTATGGCAGGAGATTTTGACCTTCCGTGAGCCTTCAGCACTGCTCCTTTAACGCCGAGCAATGGTGTACCGCCGTACTTCTCGTAGTTGAAACGGGCGAGTAATTTTTTGACGGTGGGAGCGAGTAGCAGTATTCCAGCCTTAGCCATGAGAGAATTTTTCACCTCGTCAGTAAGCATTGACTTCAAGCCCTGTATCAATCCTTCGCCGAGCTTTAAGGCAATATTTCCGTTGAAGCCGTCGCAAACGATAACGTCAGCTTTGCCGAAAAATACTTCATTGCCCTCGATGTAACCGCCGAAATTCAAAGCTCCCTGTCTCTCAATCAGCTCTCTAGCGGCCAATACAGTGTCATCGCCTTTAATGTCTTCGCTGCCGTTTGAGAGTAATTTCACTTGAGGATTCTCAACGCCGAGAATCTTCCGTGAGTAAACACTGCCCATCAGGGCGAACTGTAACAGGTTTTCCGGCTTACACCTGACAGTTGCGCCGACATCAAGCATGAATGAGACGTTGCCTGTTGACGGAACGGGTATACCGAGAGCCGGTCTGTCGATGCCGTCAATTCTGCCGACGACTAAGACACCGCCAGCGACGATCGCGCCTGTACTGCCTGCGCTGATACAGCCCTGAGCGTCGCCGTGCCTGACCATTTCCATAGCGACACGGAGACTCGAGTCTTTCTTTTTACGGATAGCGTTGGCCGGGTGTTCATCGGGGTCAATAATTTCGCTTGCCTGCTGTAAATGTATTCGTTCATGAGGAGTGAGACAGGCGTTAATGCGTTTAGTGTCTCCTGTCAAAATAATCTCGATGTCTTCATACTGAGTGCAGGCCTCGTAAGCTCCCTTGCAAATTTCTACAGGCGCGTTATCACCTCCCATAGCGTCAAGTGCTATCGTAATTTTTCTGCTCAAAGTTTCATTCACCTGCTTCCTGTTCAAGAACTTCGATGATGAAGCGTCCGACAAAAATTTCTTTGTCTCCAGCTTTTGTTCTTACGCTGACTATTTTTTTGCCTTCATGATTCACGCCTACTTTGGCTCTTGCCACGAGAATGTCGCCGACATGAGCATGACCCCTGTAATGACCGCGCATCGACTCGATTACGACTTTAGCGGCGTTTATGGCAGCAACAGCGATTGAACCGGCCTGAGAGTAAACGTAATTATCGCTTACTATGTCAGTGAAATTGAAGGCCATATTCTTAGCTGTTCGCAAAACGGAGAGGGCATATTTTCCCGGTTCAAGTTCAAGAAGGTCGCCGATTACTTCACTGGGGCTGAGGCTTTGCAGCTTGCTCATAGCGTTCTGAGCCATAGATTTAATGCGTTCACGAAGCTCAGGGACTCCCATAAGCGCACGGTCAAGCCTTACAGTCGACACACTTACATCAAGCTGTAAAGCCAACTCATTATCAGTAATCATTGGATTTTTTTCTATGATTTTTGAGAGTTTGTACTGCCGTATTTTTCGGTCTGACTTATCTTTTAGCACCTGATAATAATACCTCGCCGTAAAAATAAATTTCGCAAAGTATATTTGCCCTTGTTATTTTCGTCAAGCTCAGTCCCATTTGTCATATTTGTATATCAACTGAATGAATTTGCTGTTGATTGAGCTGCCGGGGAATCTTTTTGACATTTCGGGGTTATACGTTAGAGTGATGGTGGTGTACCTGTCAGGAGTCCAAACATTTTTGAGCATGATTTTGCCTGCTGACCTTGTGTTAGCGGTCGGGGTTTCCTGAGTTTTGCCGTAAGATGCGTTCATGCCCTTTTGGAGTGCCTCATAAAACTTTTGGTCATACTCAGCGTTGCCCATGCTCTGAAGGTACAATGATTTTGTGTTCATGATTTTGTTCTTGTGAAAACCGAATATGAACGTTGCCGGATAACTCTCGAACATACCTTCCATAGTGAGCGAGTCTTTTCTTGGTGTCAAAACTTTTGCGCCGCTGTTCTCCATTCTCTTTTGGACTCTTGCGTAAGGGTGTCCGAATGGAAGCGATAAGAACGCTTCTGAACTGTTTGACGCTGAAATTGCTTCTCCGGTCAACAAAAGACACAACAAAAGTGAATACAAAATTTTCCTCATTGCTATCAAAACTCCCATTCTAAATATGTTGCGTTCTTGGCATTCTCGCCAGAGCCATAACTGAAGAAACCGTTGTAGCGTCTTGATGAATGACGTTTAATTTTTGCCGACAATATTTCAGCCTTAGCGATGACACGATAATTCCTGTCGAGAAAAATCATCGTCCCTCCGAAATTCACGTTATACTTCGTGCTGTTTCTGACTGTAACGCTGAGTCCCTTGAAGGTGTAAGATATTGCGCTGAAAGACAGACCATTTTTGCCTCGAATGGCTCCGTCTCTTATCACAGCCTCGCCGATTCCTGAAAGGATCATCACTATAATAACGGCGACAGCAAAAGCTCTCTTCAAAATTTATGCACTCCCTGTGAAAATATTTACTCGAATTATACAGGAAAGGCGGAGTCAAAAATGAACAGCTACCCATTTTTCCCGATGATGATAAATTTGATTGGCAAAAAAGTTTTGGTGATAGGAGGCGGAAAAGTGGCATCAAGAAGAGCTGACACTCTGATTCGCTGCGGTGCTGAAGTAAAAGCAGTGAGCGAAAAATTCAGCGATGATTTCCCCAAAGAGGCTCTCAGAATCATCAAATCATTCACGCCCGATGACATCACGGACGATTTATCTCTCATCGTTTCAGCTACTGATAACCGTGAAACAAATCATCTTGTTTACCGGACGGCAAAAGCGAAATTGATACCGGTGAATATTTCTGACTGTCAGGAAGAATGCGATTTCTTTTTCCCCTCAATGATAAATTCGGGAACCGTTGCAGTTTCAGTATGCAGCGCAGGGACATCGTCAATATTAACGAGGCGTTTATCTGACCGTCTCAGAAAAGTTTGGCATACATGGATTGCTGATGAGAATAATACGAAAATCCGCTGAATACCTGATTTTCTGCTGTGTTATAATAGCCGCAATCGAGTTAGGAAAAGGATTTAATCTCTCGTAAGTACTTTATCTTATTGTTAATTATGTTATAATACTTATCGGCCAAACTTGATTTTACAATTTATTAGATGTATCAAAAATTTCGTGTCGTAGGTTACGTAATTGAGCGGCAAGTCGGGAGGAATATTTTTTGAGATCAGACAGCAAGAGGCTGGGGGGATCATATCCTAATCGTGTAAATAGACCCATGCCTCAAGTAAAGAAGCAGGCAGGAGCTTCATTGTGTTTCTGCTGGGGATTTGGTTTTGTCGTTTGTCTTACATTTGGGCTGGCTTTGTTCCTTATGTTTTCGGCCGGACATTTTGGCAGCTTTTCTTCCGGTCTTGGTGTTGAACCGGCTCACGGAGATAATTTTGTCTCCTCCCGCAACCTTCTTGACATTGAAGTTACACCGCTGGAAAACGCTGAGGATAACTCAGAACTTTACGCAAACGCTTACGACACTAACATCATGGAGGAGTTCGGGCCGTTTCCTTCTTACTTATCGGACTACGAGAGCATAACATTAAGCACCGTTGACGATGGCAAGACGCTCAAAGCCCGTGAAGACGAGGAAGAAGACGATGCCGAAGAGGTCAGCGCCCCCGCAGTCAAAACGAAAACAGATACGCCCCTTTTGGCTGAACAGGGGCCCGGCTGGAGGGAGCATGTCGTGAAAAGCGGTGATACTCTCTCAGACATAGCGTCAGCTTACGGAGGCATAACGGCTCAGGACATAATCAGGGCAAACGCTCTCAAAGACGCTAACAGGCTTGCGGAAAATCAGATTCTTCTTATTCCCGAAACACCTGAAAAAACAGAGGACACTTTAGACGAAGTTCACAGAAGACAGATGATAGTAGCCGCTAACAATGAGAAGACAGAGCCTATCAAAGTCAGAGAGTACATAGTTACAGCAGGCGATTCGCTCTGGTCAATTTCTCACAATCTTGACGTTGACACAGAGACCATCAGAGGCAGTAACAACTTCAAAACATCGTCAGCACTCAGGCCGGGAGCGAAACTCAGAATACCGAATCAGGACGGAATTTTCTACACTCTCAAGGCCGGTGAGAAAATCGAGGAAGTTGCCAAGCGTTACAGGGTAAGCATGAATAAAATTCGTCTCGTCAATGAAGGCGTGAACGTCTCAGCGTTGAAGGAGAATGATGAAATCTTCCTTCCTGGAGCGAAACCCGAAGCCCTCCGAGACAGCAAGCCCGCTGTGAAACTCGCTGAAGTCAAGAAGCCTGAGCCAGCGAAAAAGTCATCGCCCTCAAAGACAGCGGCCAAGCCCGAAAAACGTCAGCGCGGCGAAGTCGCCGTGAGAGCGTCAGGTTTCAGATGGCCGGTCATGGGAAGAATCAATAGTCCGTTCGGCTGGAGAACTCACCCGATCACAAGGCGCAGGGACTTCCACACAGGAATCGACATCAAAGCTGGCAGAAATGATCCCGTCAAAGCGGCAGGTTCAGGGAGAGTTGTCTATTCCGGCTGGATGGGCGGTTACGGAAAAGTGTTGGTCATTGAGCATAACAACGGTCAATCAACTCTTTATGCTCATTGCAGTACATTACTATTCGGAAAAGGAGCAAGCGTATCATCAGGTCAGTTAGTCGCTAAAGTCGGCACTACAGGACGTTCAACAGGCCCGCACTTACACTTTGAGGTCAGGAACGGAAGCAGTCCCGTCAACCCGATTAAGTACCTGAGCAGATAAAATGTCGAAATACGTATTCATAACAGGCGGAGTAGTCTCGTCATTAGGCAAGGGAATAACGGCAGGTTCAATCGGCGCACTTCTCAAAAAACGCGGTCTCAAAGTCTCAATACTGAAGATTGACCCGTATTTGAATGTTGACGCTGGAACGATGAATCCTTTTCAGCACGGCGAAGTTTTTGTTACTGATGACGGAGCCGAGACCGATTTGGATTTAGGCCATTACGAAAGGTTTATAGACGAGACACTCGGCGAAAAGAACTCAATCACTACAGGCAAAATCTATTCAAGCGTAATCAAGAAAGAAAGAAGAGGCGATTACTTGGGCGGAACAGTTCAGGTAATCCCTCACATCACTAATGACATTCAGGAAAGAATCATCAGAGCTGGAACAGGGCTTGACGTTCTCATTGTCGAAATCGGCGGTACAGTCGGAGACATTGAGGGTCAGCCGTTCTTAGAGGCAATTCGTCAAATGGCGGTGAGGGCAGGCCGTGAGAATGTCGTTTACTGTCATGTTACGTTGATACCGTATCTCGAAGCAGCGAAGGAACTCAAGACCAAGCCCACTCAGCACAGCGTTCAGGAACTTCGGAGGATAGGAATACTCCCGAACATGCTGGTCTGCCGTACAAGCCGACCGATGGATCAGGGAATGAAGAACAAAATCGCTCTGTTCTGCGACGTTCCCCCCGAAGCTGTCATCGAAGTCAGAGACGAGGCGACAATCTACAACGTTCCCATCAGTTTACACCGTGAGGGACTCGATGACCTGATACTGAAATACTTGGGGCTTCCCTGCGACAATGAGCCTGATTTGAGCGACTGGGCAAGGGTTGTCGACAGGTACATGAATCCGCCTGAAGAGGTCAAAATAGCTCTTGTCGGAAAATACGTTCAGCACAAGGACGCATACTTGAGCGTTGTTGAGGCACTCCATCACGGCGGAATCGCTAACAACGTCAGAGTGAATATCGTTTCCGTTGAAGCTGAAGCACTCGAAGGCGTTGACGTTGAAGAGGCGTTGAAGTTTGCTGACGGGATTTTGATTCCCGGCGGTTTCGGCGAAAGAGGCGTTGAAGGAATGATAGCTGCTGCGAAATACGCTCGTGAAAATAACGTACCTCTCTTCGGAATCTGTCTCGGTATGCAGATGATGGCCGTTGAGTTCGCACGGAACGTCTGCAAGTTACATGACGCTCACAGCAAAGAAATGAATCCTGCGACACTTCACCCCGTCATTCACTTAATGGAAGAGCAGGAAAACTTGAAGGACTTGGGCGGAACAATGAGACTCGGTGCGTATCCCTGCGATTTGACCGAAGGAACGAAATCAGCAGACGCTTACGGCACGCTCCACATCACTGAACGACACAGGCACCGTTACGAGTTCAACAACGCCTACAGAGAGAGACTCGAAAACTCAGGACTCAAAATCGCCGGAGTCTGTACCGAACGAAACTTAGTCGAAATCATCGAACTTCCGAATCACATATGGTATGTCGGCGGACAGTTTCACGGCGAGTTAAAATCAAGACCCGTCAGACCTCACCCGCTTTTTGACGGTTTCATTAAGGCAGCTTCGGATTACATGCGGAGCAAGTCAAAGGAGGTTTAATTTATGAAGGCTGTAAGAATTTTTACGCTGTTGATTTTTTTGTTGACAGCTTGCGCTTCTTTCGCTTCGGAGGCTGTTCCAGACCCTGAGCTAAATTCAGGTTCATCTCGTCAGATGATGGGACAGATTGAGCAGATAATTTACGGTTACACCTCTCAGGGAGGATTGATTGAGAGGCTCGCTAAGGTTGAAGAGGATTTATTCGGAAGAAGCCTGCCCGGAACTATCGCTGAAAGGCACGCGGCTATATTGAACTTTCTTGATGTCGGCACTGATGAACAGCCCTCGATGATGTTCAAGCTCGGTGTCGCTGAATGGGTGGTAGACAAAAAGATTAAAGCCTCCGAACCTGCCGCTAAACGTCTCGAAACTCTCGAAACTAACCTGACTGGTGCGTCAAGAGCTGGCAACCCGATCGTCATGAGAGTCGAAAGTCTGTTAGCGACTCTGGTGATGGATCCTGTTACAGCACAGCCCGTTACGCTTCCTGCCAACATTCCGATGAAGTTCCGTTTTATGGACGAACTTAGCCCGGCAAAGTCAAAGGCTGGTGATTTCGTGAGACTCGAATTGACGAACGATCTCATCGTCAACCAAAATTTAGTCGCTCCGGCTGGCTCTCTTTTGTTGACCGAAGTAAGAGCGGTGAAGCGTCCGGGAATGTTCGGCGTACCCGGTGAAGTGAGATTGTCATTCAACGAATTGAAGCCTCTCGGACCTCAAAGACCTCAAGTGTGGGTCGGCAATGCAGCTCAGGCCGCAATCAAAGAGGCTCGCAGGGCTGGCGACAGAGGCGAGGGAGCAATCGTTGGAGCTGGTGCCATAAGTATCGCTGGTGCGGCTCTTCTCGGACCTGTAGGACTGGTCAGCGGCGTGTTCATTCGCGGAAACTCGATAAAAATTCCGGCAGGGTCGGTAACTTTCGTTGAGACTTCCGGCGATTGCACAGTGTCGGCTTACCCGATACCGATCAGCCTCCAGACATCGAACTCAATCACAACGACACCTCCGAAGAAGCCCGAAGATCAGGGAACGTCATACAATCCTGACCGTGATACGATAATCAAAGGGGACGTATTCAACAGAAACAGTTACGGAACGCCCACAAGCAACACAGGAGATTTTGAACTCCCTCCCGAACAAAATGTTAATTAGCAGAAGAAAATTATTACTCGCCATATTGACGGCGGGTATTTTTTTTGCGTTTTCATGTGCCGGACTTTGCGCCGAAATGAGTCCTTACGATAAGACTATAGGAATACTCGAACGATGGACAAGCACTCACTGGGGACAGGATTGCTTCGTTTGGGTCGTCCATTACCCGGAGGAACTCGCTTCTGTTTGGGCTGAAGCTGAAGCAATGCGATCGGGAATGAGCGAGTCTGAACAGGAACGTTTCAGGGAAAATTTTGTGTCAGAACTGAGGCTGAAAAATTCCGAGACATTTCTTGTCAGCATTTACTCATTTGGAGCTAGACCCGTCAACCTGAGTCCAGTCAAAGATAATGTATCGTTGCTTTCCGCGACCGGCGAGCGTGTCAAGCCTTCAGCCTATGATGGAACACTCGATAACCCTTCAGCAGGAGTCGTTCAGGGACTCGTGTTTTTCCCGAAACAGTCAAACAAAGATTATGTCATCTCGCTCAAAGGAATGGGACGGGGCGAGAGGATATTTTCGTTTTCACCGTCAGAAGCACCGCAGGAACAGAAGAAGCCTGATGTTGTTGTTGTGAATGTACCGAAGCGTCAGCCGAGAAAACAGCCTCCAGTTATCCCGTCGAAAAAGCAAACGCCCGTTCCGCCTCCACCGCCAGCGATTCCGCCGAGACCGATAACGCCGATATTCCAGCAAGAGTCAAGCGACATGGCCGACTTCGTGAAGTCAGTGAAGGAACGAGGCAGCGAGAAGCCGAAAGAGTCAGCCCCTGTTCAGGCATCACCGCCACAGCGTCAGAGCAACATTGACAACGCTTACGTGAGCCGTGAGAGCGTTCTTCGGAGGTTCATGAACTTCTGGGCGGAAGGCTCTTACGGCGAGATGTATGACATGTTGTCGGAAGGGTCGAAAAAGATTTTGTCACGTGAAAATTTCGCTAAGGAAGCAGCGAAGGCTTCGGACATACGAGCCGGGATTAAGGGCGGAGATGTGAGAATTGACTGGCTCGGCGATGAAAGAGCGAAGATCATCACGACACACAAGACGCTGATATTCAGATCGGTATCAACGAGGACTATCGGAGTTACCCGTGAAGGGTCATCGTGGCGTGTTGTGTGGTAATATAAACGCAAATTCAACAAGGAGGACTAACGATGACTACAGCGGTGAATGAACACACAGTGAAAACAGGCAATGTTGTTTTGGATATGAAAATACCCTTATTGACAGACTATGAGCTTGATGAACTCGCAAGATACGCTGACTATCTCGTGTGGTCACGTAAAGATGATGACGATGATGATTGGGCTGACGCTCCGTTGACCGAAGATGAGAAGAATCAGCTTAAAGAAAGCTACAGAGATTTTCGGAACGGCGATTATTTAACGCTAGATGAATTTCTCGAAGGTCTGTAAAATCCGGCCATGAAAAAATTATTCACTCCCAAAAAATTACTGCTCTATCTGCTCATCGTCGGTATATCCGTTCTCGTGAAATATGCCGTCAGTGATATAAATCTTGACGTTGACCTCCTACGCGAAAATTTACTCAACATGCCCGCAGTCGTCATGGAAAATATCAGATTCTCACGTGTCATTTCAGGCGATTTATGGCAGGTCAGACTCCCTTACCTTGAACAGCGGGACAAAGCAATAAATTTCCTTTCTGTCGACATAAAACGCATACTCAGCAATGACAGAGGACAATGGATTTTTTTTGGACACTCCGGAACTTACTCAAATGACGAAAAAAAAGCAAGCATCTCAAATTTGACAGGCTCACTCAACGAAAACGACAGAACATGGCAGCTTTCAAGCCCGAAATTAACGTGGCAGGAAAAAAATAATACATTCACATTCCCTGAGGGGTTGTCAATCAATGACGGAGAATTTTCACTGATTACACCTTCGGCAAGCATAGATGACACTCGCGTGATATTATTACAGCATGGAGGCGTAATCAAATGGTCAAAACCCTTAAAGCATTAGTATTATTTCTGGCACTGGTCAGCCCCGTTTCAGCCGCTGACTTTGAAGACTATTACACTAACGTTAATCAGGAAGAAGCTCAACCCTTAGCACCTCAGAAAGTTACACTGAATGCCGATAGAGTTTCATTCAATGATGAGACAGGACACGCTACAGCTCAAGGCAACGCTGTTTTGAAATACAACGACACAACGATAATGGCCGAACGCATAGACTATGACGCTGATACTCAGAAAGTCAAAGCTATGCCCCTTCCCGGCGAAAAAGTTATATTAACCAACGGAACACGAGCGATCAAAGGCGATCAGATAGATTATGATCTCAACAGCGGTGAAGGAGTACTCGAAGGCCCGGCGACTCAGCTTTCAGTCGGCGAACACGGCGAAGTTCTTTACGTTTACGGCGGAGAGATTAACGTACTTCCTTGGGAACTCGCTCAGGAACGAGGACTCGTCAAAGGCTCTCCTCAGGAATACATGGTACAGTGGCGAAATGTTACTCTCACAACCTGCGCACTCGATCACCCTCATTACAGGCTCGAAACGAAATACATCACCTTCATTCCCAACAGAAGAGTCGTAGCGAAAAAACCGAGAGTCTATTTGGGCAACACATATCTTTTCACGTCCCCTCTTGATTACGTCATGCACCTGAAACGGAGATCAATAGGTTACTCGATACTTCCCTTCATTCAGAAGAGCGAAATCAGAGGCTCTCACGGCGGTGTTACCGGGACTCTCGGCTGGGAAACAGGCTCGGTATCTCTCGGTGTGTCTTACGGAAGAAGCGCGGGTTTCGAGTTCATGACGGAGATTGAACAGGAATTGAACGAAGATTTCAGTATCAGAGTCGGAATCGAACACTCATGGGACGATGTTTGGAACGAAAAAATTTGGAGGCCGTTCGCAACATTGATGTACAACAGAAACGGCTGGTCAGCTCATCTCAACTGGACTAGGAACGAATACATTTCCGACAAGAAAGACAGTTACTATGACTACAAAGGTAGGCTCGACCGTAAGCCTGAGTTAATCGTATGGGCTCCGTGGTTCAGAAACTCAAAATTTTCATGGACTAGGTTTTTTGCCACAGCCGGAAGCTATCAGGAAAAATTGTATCATCGTCCTGAAAGAGGCTCCAAGACAAGATACGGAGTCGGTTTCAGGAATTATTACGAACAGGGCTTAGGAAGCGTTGAACTTTTCGCAAACACTGAGGGAGCATTGCTCATTTATGACGATTCAGACCAAGAAATGCTGAGGAGTTTTATCGGATTGCGTTATAAAATAGGAGCGTTTGAACTGGGAACGGCTTACGAAAGGCAGTATGCTTGGGGCAGCAGCTCAATGTATTGGGATCAGTACAGCAACAGAAGGAGAATACATCAAAAAGTGCGTTTTCCTGTCGGACGTGAGGTCTATTTAGCGTTTCGAGGAAGTTATGACCTTTTCGAGTCGATGGTTGACGAGACGTTCTACAGCGTTCAATGGGACACGGACTGCATGATTTGGGACTTGCACTACAAGAATGACAGGACTAAAAGCGGTGATGACTCTTTGGGTCTGACGATAGTACTCAAGGCGTTCCCGTCAAGAAGCGCGGCATTCGGCCAGAAGATTGAGACAGACCCGTTCAACAGGCCGTATGATGTCCCTGACAAAGACGGTAAAATTCAGAGGGAAAGTTGGTATCAGTTACAGTGATTCAGTTATGCTATGTTGACGGAAAATTTGTGAGACCGGAAGAAGCCTCGCTGCCTCTTTCGGATTTGATAATACAGCGAGGCGTGGGAGTGTTTGAGGCGTTCGCTTCATTCGGCGGAAAATCTCTCATGCTCACTCCTCACATGGAGAGATTCATAGCCAGTGCGAAAAGTTCAGGCATCGAGAATATTCCTGATGTTGAGTTCATGAAGAATGTTGTCAGGGAAGGCATAGCGAAAGTCGGCCATGACGTTAGGATTCGTACGTTCCTGACGGGAGGCGATTATTTTGACACGGAAAAAGGCTGCTTCCCTGAACCGAGATTCTTCGTGATATTCGATGACGTTGGGTTAATTTCTGACGAAGACCGGGAGAAGGGAGTTGTCCTTGAGCCGGTGTCATTCGGCAGGGACAATCCCGAAGTCAAAAGCGTTGATTACCGAGCGACATTCACGCTGACGAAAGACGCTTACGACATTCTCTATTGTCCCAACGGAGAAATCACTGAATGCGGACACAGTAACTTCTTTCTCGTTCTTGGTGACGGAAGGATAATAACGGCTCCATTGTCGAGAGTCCTGAAGGGTACGACAAGGGGAGCGGTGATTGAGCTTGCCAGACAGGAAGGTTATACTGTTGAGGAAAGATGCCCGCTGTGGTCTGAACTTGCCGGAGCAAAAGAAGCGTTCATCACGGGAAGCATGAAGCTAGTTGTCCCTGCCGTAAAAATCGGAGGAATAACGATCGCTGACGGCAGAATGGGCAGTACAACACGCCGTATCATTGAGCTTTATAAAAAGTATATGGAAAAGTGGCTGGAATAAGTGCAACACCTTCAGTGCAAAAACTCTGAAGTCAACAATAAATTTTAACGGGAGGAATAATTTTTATGGAACAGATACGTTCATTGTCGCAGTTAATCGAAGATGCCGCCAAGCTCTGCGCTGATAAAGGACGCAAGCGCATTTCCGTTGCTATGGCAGAAGATGCCGGACTCATCTCAGCAATCGAAGAAGCAAGAAAGCTCGGTCTCGTTGAGGCAACACTCGTCGGAAATCCCGAAAAGGTCAAAGCCTGCATCGCTGAAGCCGGAGCAAGCGAGTCAAGTTACCACATTATCCCCGAGAACAATGAGGCAGCCTGCGGAATCGTCGCCGTAACCGAAGTGTCAGCAAAACGTGCCGACATCTACATGAAAGGCCAGTTACACACCGACAACTTCCTTCGCGGAATGCTCAACAAGGAAGTCGGACTCAGAGTCGGCAAAAAAGCTATCTCACACTGCTACTTCCACTCAATTCCGGGTTATGACAGAGTGATTTTCATCGCTGACGGTGCGTTCAACATGTATCCCGACCTCAAGATGAAGGCTGACATCGTTCAAAACACCGTCAACTTCGCCCGCTCTCTCGGCGTTGAACTCCCCAAAGTCGCATGTCTCGCAGCCGTTGAGATGGTCAACCCTGACATGCCCTGCACGCTTGACGCTACAGCACTCGTTCAGATGAACGCTCGCGGACAGATCAAGAACTGCATCGTTGACGGCCCTCTTGCGCTCGATAACGCAATCGACGAGGAAGCAGCGAAAATCAAACACATCAAGTCGCCCGTAGCCGGACACGCTGACATTCTCTTTGTGCCTCAGATCGAAGTCGGAAACGCTCTGGCAAAGTCAATCAGCTTCTTCGCAAAAGGAAGCGAAACCGCAGGACTCATCATTGGCGCAGCTGCTCCAGTAGTCCTCACAAGCCGTGCGGATTCGCCCCGTGCGAAACTGCTCTCAATCGCAGGTGCGGTCATGCTCGCTCACCATCAGGGCTAACAGAAAGTAAGAACTCGATTCTACAGCGGAGGATTCTTGCTGAGGGTCTTCCGCTGTTTTTCGGCAGACTGAAAGGAATTTGTCTTAATGAGAAAAATATGCAGGTACTCAATCGCCATTCTTGTTACCGCCATTGCCGTTATGATTTGGCAGCAGGCTCCCCAGTCGGCAATATCAATGGCAGTCGCTTTCTTAATCGCTGTAACAGCAATAATGATACTTTACAAAACGCCCGATGATGAACTTCAGTCAGCCGTAAAAAGAAGAGACGTTCCGCTTGACGATATACGCTCAATTCTCAGATCAGGCGCGAGTCTGAAATCACGAGACAAAGACGGCCGTACACCGTTGATACTCGCCGCTTCTCGTTCGCCGTCAATCGAAATCGTTAGCTACCTCATCGACTCAGGCTCTGACATTGAAGCAAGGGACAATGACGGCAATACCCCTCTAATCGCTGCGGCAATGATGAATCCCGAAGTGGCAATCACGAACGTTTTAATCAAGTCCGGCGCAAACGTAAACGCAAAAAATGATGACGGCAATACACCGCTCATGATGTCGGCCATGTTCAATTCAAGCTCCGAAGAACTGAGAATGCTGATTGACGCAGGCGCGAACGTCAAGATACGCAACATTAACGGCCTCACAGCTCTTCACAGGGCAGCAAGAGCCGATAACATTGCCATTCTCATTGCTTCAGGAGCTGACGTGAACGCTTATGATGTTAAGGGACACACACCCTTGATGAGTGCTGCTTTTGAGGACGACAGCAGGATACTTTCAGCACTTCTCAATTCTGGGGCAAACGTGAACGCTCATGACCATGACGGCAAAACTGCCTTGATGTATTCGGCTGAGAAAAATTCACCTGATAATGTCAAACTTCTCTTGAGTTACGGTGCTGATGTCTCGCTGAAAAGTCTTGACGGTAAATCGGCTGCTGACTTTTCCCAAAGTGAAGAGGTAAAGAATCTGCTGACTGTGAAATAATTACTGCACTACATTCTTTTGATGAGGCCCGCTAAATTTTCCGGGCTGTCTTTTTCGTTAAACATTCTCCCGTTAGGCGACAGCTTCACGAACTCTTCAGCGTTCTTCGTCTGGTGATTGTCCATCGCTCCCGGCCACGCTATCGTTACGGTGTTCATTCCCCATTTCATTGCCTCAGCGAGAGTCGAACCCCCTGCCCTGCAAACAAGAACATCGCAGACAGAGTAGAACGGATTCATATCCCATTGAGGCGGAATGAAATGAGCGTTGCCTTCGTTGTGTTTTTCTTTTGACGACAGGAAAATAAATTCGCACTCAGGGCATAATTTCGCCGTCTCTTTGAGAATTTCGCTCAAAGGTCCGCTACCTAATGAGCCTCCGGCAACCCCTACGATTTTCGCTCCCTCACGAACGGTAACGCCCAAAATCCTCAACGCTTCGGCACGTTCGATCCTCACAGGTTCACGAACAGGAATCCCAACGTACTCAAAATCCTTCACGCCCTCGCAGACCGGCCAGCCTGTTGTGATTCTCGCTCCCATTTTTGCGGCCATTCTAGTTACCTTTCCGGCTACTGTGTTCTGTTCGTGCAGTGTTACGGGTACTCCCTTCATTTTCGCAACGATTAAAGGAGCGAATGAGATATAACCGCCGAATAGGTACACTTCGTCAGGCTTGAACTTGCTGAAATATCTCAGCGTCATGAAAAATGATTTGAACACGTCAATGATTCTCGTGAAAATTTTTGTTACTGATCTCGTTCCCATCGGCGAGCCTGACAGGGGAAGTATGACGGGCTCAATTCCTGATGAACGGTAGATTACTCCCTCAAGTTCACGGGAACCGCAGAGCCACGAAACTGTATCGCCTTTTTCCTGAAGGCTTTTTCCGAAAACTATCGCAGGGAATATGTGTCCCCCTGTTCCGCCTGATGCTATTAGTATTTTGCTCATTCTTTGTTCTCCGCCTTTATTGACATTAACAGGCCGACTTTCGCCCACATGAATATCATCGAGCTTCCTCCCGAACTCAGAAATGGCATCGGGATTCCGCTGAGCGGCATTAACTTTGTTACGCCTGCTACGTTTACGAACATCGGGAATATCACTGAAGCCGCTAAACCCAGTGCCAGAGATTTCGTGAATGGTGTCTTAGCGTCCTTGTATATTCGGTAGACTCTCCAAGTCCACAAAGCATACATAATCAGCAGAAACATAGTACCGACAAGCCCAAACTCCTCGCCTATCGCAGGGAAAATATAATCAGTGTCAGATTCAGGCATATATATTTCCTCTTGAAGTCCCTTGCCTATTCCAACGCCCGTCAGCGAACCGTTAGCAAACGCCACAAGCCCCTGTATTATCTGAAAGCCCGTGTTACGAGGGTCAGACCATGGATCCCAAAAGGCACGAAAACGCCTC
This sequence comes from uncultured Synergistales bacterium, assembly GCA_905233215.1. Classification (GTDB taxonomy): domain Bacteria; phylum Synergistota; class Synergistia; order Synergistales; family Aminobacteriaceae; genus JAFUXM01. The sequence continues at coordinate 28,612 of CAJODC010000008.1, read as the reverse complement.
ATTCTGTAAGGAGCAGCAAGTATCAGGACAGCTACGGCAGCAACCGACAGCACTACGCCCCAAGCAGGATATTTCCAGCCCCTCCGCTCAATGTGCATCACGAAGCATATCGCAGTGACTATGATTGTTCCGCCCAAGTTCGGCTGAAGCATCAACGGTATGCCTATCATCATTATCACAGCCAGAGTCGGACGAACGAATGACTGAAAATCCCCTCTCGTTTGAAGGCTTGACTCGTCAGTGAGTCTGTCGGCCATGAATATTGGCACAGCAAACAGAGCAAGTTCAAGAGGCTGAAAACGCATCACTAAAAGGTCCAGCCATCTTCTTGCGCCTCCTACTTTGATTCCTATGCCGGGTATTGCCGTTATCACCAACAGGAAGAAGGCCAGTGCGAAAAGTTTTCCGCTGTTCTTCCTGAGAGATGAGCTTGGCCACGCAAGACAGAGCATCATCAATGTGATTCCGAGTCCTATGAACTGAAACTGCTTCAACGGGGCAGCGTAAGGATTTCCCCCTGCCATGCTGTTGCGCAATGACAGCGAGGAAATCATAACGAGTCCGCAGCCGCTCAGTATTAACGGTATTATTATCTCCATTGTTACTGCCGTGATTTTTCTTTGACTATGTTACAGAAATGTTCGCCTCGTGCCTTGTATGATTTGTACATGTCCCAGCTCGTGCAGGCAGGCGACAAAAGAACGGTCATTCCCGGTTCCGCTAAGGACTGTGAAACGTCAACAGCCTCTTCCATTGTCGAGACAGTCCGAAAATTCATGAAGCCTTCAGCCTCTAACGATGATTGAATCTTCCCGGCCTCAGAGCCTATCAACACAGCGTAAACACACTCAGACTTCACAGCTTTTGCCAACGGTGAATAATCCTCGCCCTTTCCCTGACCGCCGAGAATGATTATCTTCCGGCCATGTATGCTCTTCATCGCCGTTACGCTTGCTGCTACGTTCGTTCCTTTGCTGTCGTCAATGTAGCGCACTCCGTCAATCGTTCCGGCGTATTCGCACCTGTGCGGTAAAGGCTTGAAGCCCTCAAGAAGCTCTCTCTCCATTCCATCAGTCGCAACCCCTAAAAGTTTTACGGCACAGAGAGTCATAGCAACGTTCTCGTAATTGTGAGTGCCGATTAAATCCGTGTCGCTGTAGCTGAAGAGATGAGTTGTCATTCCGTTTATCGTGAGACTCGCTTCATCATCGCTCATCGTGATGTAACCTGCCGTTTCATGTTTGGGCGTACTGTCCCACGTCATTACGATTATGTTCCCTGACGGCATGAGAGCATCATAATCACGATCTTGAATTATCCCCCAGCCTTCGGGACTTCTCAGAGTCAGGACGCGTGATTTTGCCTTGACATAAGCCTCATAGCTTCCGTGCCAGTCGATATGATCGGGCGCAAGGTTGGTGATGATTGAGACTTTCGCTCCGAGATTTAGCGATGCCCTGGCAAGCTGGAAACTGCTCAGTTCGAGAACTACAGCGTCAAAATCTTCACGTGCGAAAAATGATGAGGCTGTACCCAAATTTCCGCCTGTACCCGTCTTGAGTCCTGCACGGTTCAACACATGGCCGATGAGTGATGTTACTGTGCTTTTACCGTTGCTGCCTGTTACGCAGACAAGATCGCTGGCCTTGATGTATGGAACTGTGAAATCAAGTTCGCCCGTGAGTTTTACGCCGAGACTTTCAGCTTTACGCAAAACTTCTGATTGAGGGGGGATTCCTGAGCTTATGAGAATTTCATCACAGTCAAAAACTTTTTCGCTGTGTCCTTCCTCAAAAGCTATATCATTTTCGGCAAAGAGTCTTTTTGCTTCGTCATTGACCGTTTTCTTTTCTGAAACAAACACTTCATATCCCAGACTCCGCGCAAGAAGTGCAAGACCTTGACCGCTGATTCCTGCGCCTATGACTGATACTTTGTGCATGAAAAAATTTCACCTTTCGGATAAATTTCAGCAGTATTATATTATATCCTGCATTTCTTTCATGACACTGTAAACGAACGGCAGAGATATTAAGAAAGTTATTCCGTCTGAAACAGGCTGTGCCGAAATTATGCCGTCAAGACCGAAAAACCTGCTCCCGAAGTAAAGCACTATCCCAAGCACGAAGCCCTGACGTGAAGCCGAAAGAGTCGTAGCCCTGATAGTTTTCCTCGTATTCTGAAGGAACATGTTGCTGACCGTAACAAAACCGATCGTAGAATACACCAGACATTCATAACGCAGTGCGGACGCTCCGAGACGTATCAACTCGAAGTCATCGGGTCTGAAAAGAGCGATGATTTTTTCAGCGAATACATAACCTGTCAGACTCATCACGCTACAGTAAAGCGAAGTAACTCCGACAGTGAACCAGAAAGCACGCTTGACCCTCGAAAATTTCCCGGCACCGAAATTGAAACCGCATACAGGCTGAAAACCTTGACCGAAGCCAAGCACAATGGCGGTCGAAAACATTGTTACCCTGAAGACGATCGAGAGAGCAGCAATAGCCGTGTCGCCGTAAACCCCTGCAAGCTGATTCATGTACGCCATCGAGATGCTTGCCAGACCTTGACGGCCCAATGAAGGAAGCCCTCCGGCTGTAATCTCTTTGTAGTGCCAGAATTTTGGACGGAAATTTTTGACACTGAGTCCGATTCCGTCGCCCCTCCCGGAAAGTTTAACGAGTATCACAAAGCTCACCATCTGTGAAATCATTGTAGCAAGAGACGCACCAGCTACGCCCATTTTCAGAACGAAAATGAAAACGGGATCAAGAACGATATTCAGCAAAGCCCCTGACGTTATGCCGAGCATTGAAATGAAAGCGTTGCCCTGAAACCTCATCTGATTATTCATCACGAACGATGACATTATGAAGGGAGTACCGATGAGAATGAATCTGAAATACGCCCGTGCGTAAGGCAGAATCGTTTCGGTTGACCCCAGCAATATCAACAAGTTGTCCATGAAAATGAAGCCTGCCAAAGCGATAGTGACTCCAATAATCAATGACGAGAAGAAGCCTGTTGACGCTAAAGCCGCCGCACTCTCTCTGTCTTTCGCTCCAAGTGCCCGGGAAATGTAGTTTGCGCTCCCCTGTCCGAAAAAGAACGCTATCGCCTGAATGAACGCCATGTAAGAGAAAATCACTCCGACGGCCGCTGGTGATTGAACGTCAAGCCCGGCAACATAGAAAGTGTCGGCCATGTTGTAAACAGCACTGATCATCATCGTTACTATTGAAGGGACTGCAAGACGCAAGACTAATCTGCTGACGGGCTGAGTCGTCATCATGATAAATTTTTTGTCCTGAGCTTTTGTTATCTGCATTGCTCTTGATTTTCTACAAAAAAACTCCCCCTGCTTTTGCCGGAGGAGTTGAAAAAATTTCCGTTACTACTTGCTCTTCTTTGCGCGTACTACTCTTTTTGCTGGAACTGTGCTGCTTGCCTTCTTCGCGGGAGCTTTCGAGCCGCTGCTCTGAGTTGATCTTCCGAGAGCGTAATTCGCTGCTTTGGCCGGTGTTGAACCTGCGACTGCCGAGAGGGCGATGAAGTTCTTTTTCGTTGCCTCTGAGCTGTCATCAAACACTGTCCCGTGAATCTCGTTGCCCAGCATGTCAAAATGACGCTGATAAGTTACGGCAAACTCTTTCCCGTCAGGCGTGAACTCGTAGCCGTATTCGGTGAAGTAGAGGCTTCCGGCTTTCTCAGGAGAGAGAGCGAATTTTGACATGAGAAGCTCGATCGTTTCATTCTTGATCGTTGTGTTGGTGTAATACTTTCTTGACACTGCGAAGGGTACGCCGTTGGCATCTTTGCCGTAATCAAGAATGTACCATGTCATTTTGTTCTTGTCCTGACCGAGTGCCTTCTGTTTTGCTTGATCCCAAGCGAAGGCAGGAACTGACATGACAGCCGTTAATGTGATGAGCAACGCTAATAGTGCAAACTTTTTCATGATACTATGCACAGCCTTTCGTGTAAAAATTGAAATCATGTGTGTTATTGTAACACAGAAAAATTTTTGATGAGATGTTTATGTGAAAGAATGATGCTAAAATTTCATCGAGGTGATAAAAATGAAAACAGCAGCAATATTTCTCATCAACGGTTTTGAGGAGACAGAAGCATTAACGACGGTTGACATTCTCCGAAGGGGCGGTGTTGTCGCAACAACAGTGTCTCTCATGGGAGGGCTTGAAGTTGTCAGCAAGAACAAGATTCACGTTCAAGCCGATACGATGTTTGACGATGTGAAGGAAAGAGACTTCGACATGATCATTCTGCCCGGCGGAACGTTGGACATAAAGAATCATGAAGGCTTACAGGAACTCGTGAAGAAGTATCACGCTGAAGGCAAGAACATCGCTGCGATATGCGCGGCTCCGGCGGCACTCGGAAGAGCTGGAGTTCTGGCAGGAAAAACAGCCGTGTGTTATCCCGGACTCGAGTCTCACCTCACAGGCGCGAGGATAGGACACAACATCGTTGAGACTGACGGCAACATCACAACCGCTAAGGGTCCGGCCGTTACTCCGTTCTTTGCTTTGAAGATACTTGAGATTCTTGAGGGCAAGGCGATGGCTGATGAAGTTGCTGAAGGATTTTTGATTCCGCTGGTCTATAACAGGTAAGAAAAAATAATCCCCCCGGCTTTTCGGCTGAGGGGAATTTTTTTGTCTACTTCAGGCTCTCCCACATTCTTAGTGAAACATCTTCCCTGATTTTTCGGCGTTGGCTGACTGAAATATTGCTCAGTGCTATGTTGATTTTGTTGAGAAGCGCAGTGTCTTTCTTCCTCAATCCAGCGCAGATTCCGTGAAAACCGAGCTTGAATCCCTCGCCTTTCGGAAATCTTATCAGCCTGAGATTCACTCCGGCCATCTCATACGAAAAACCCGTGTCAAGATTGACCACCGCTCCATCGACTTTGTTGCCGCTCACAGCGTTCAACATATCCTGCACCGTCTCCGTAGGCTTGGCGTGAATCGCTCCCGGTATCTGTTCGATGACTGAGTCAAGATTCGTTCCTCGTGGAGCTGTTATCTTCGCTCCCTTGAAGTCATTGAATGTCCTAGCGTTGTAATAAGGGCTTTCCTTGTTCACGAGAACGGCATACTCCGTCTCTTTCACTTCGTAGGGTTCAGAGAATGCAACGGTCTTTCTTCGTTCAACAGTGTCGAGCATTCCTGAGAACACAGCATCAATCTCGCCATTTTTCAGCGATGGAAGCAAGTCATTCCACGATACTTTCTTCAGCTCCAAAGTCATTCCGAGTTCGCCCGCCGTAAGTTTGGCAATCTGTACGTCATAACCGTCAGCGTAAAATCCTTCGTGATTCGACACAGGCACGTTGAAAGCACTGCTGAATTTTTCCTCCCAGTTGTTCGGAGGGTAATCACATTCAACGCCGACTCGAAGAACTGGAACTAAGTCTACTTTCTCCGGCTCTCGGTTAAAGTAAACGAACAATGAGACACATAGAGCGATTACGGCTATAAAAAGATATTTTTTCATGATGCGCTCTTCAACAGACGTGATACTGTACTTTCCATTATTTTTTGACGCTTGCTGCCTTCAAGGCCGTCAAGAGTCCTGTTGATTCTGTGCAGTAATTCACTATCGCTCTTTCGGACTCCGGCGCATATTCCGCTGAAGTCAAGCACAAATCCTTTGCCTTCAGGAAATCTCTTCAGCGTGAGATTCTTGTATGTCGCTTCGTATGAATGCCCTGTGTCAACATTTATCACGGCTCCGTCAACCCTGTAATTAACAAGAGCGTCAAGCATCTGTTGTACCGTGTCTGTCGGCTTAACGTGAATGACTCCGGGAATCTGGTCAATCACTGCGTCAAGTTTCGTGCCCTTCTGAGCGATGATCTTCGCTCCCCTGAAGTCGATGAAAGTTTTTGACTTAGCGTATGGGCTGCTGTTGTTCACGATTATCGCATACTCGGTCTTCTTCACTTCGTAGGTCTCGGAAAAGGCCGCCGAGTTTCTACGTTCGGCAGTGTCCAGCAAGAAGATCGTTCCATTGAATTTTTTTCAGCGAAAGAGTCATGACAAGCTCATTGGCGACAAATTTTGCTATTTGAATGTCGTAGCCGTCAGCGTAAGAGCCTTCCTGATTCGATAAAGGAACGTTGAAATCAGTCGGGCGTTTCTCTTCCCAGTTATTTGGCGGATAATCACACTCAACGCCGACTCTCAGAACAGGTTTTGACTTTGAGCCGTCTTCATCGCCTCTCATAAACACAAAGACACTCACGCAAATGACAAGAACAAAAATTACAATATACTTCTTCATAATTTGCCGCCCCCTTGTAGTTTGTCAACGAGATTCTATCATCTTTAATGAACGTTCATCATTCTCGATACCACACCGTCCATGATTGTTTTTCTTTTGCTGGATTGAATGTTGCCGAGAGCTATGTTGATTCTGTGAAGAAGCTCGGTGTCATTCTTCCTTACGCCTGCGCAAACTCCGCTGAAACCGATTTTGAATCCCTTGCCGTCTTTGAACTTTATCAACGTCAGACTCTTGTTCATATTCTCATAGTAGTGTCCGGTATCGGTATCAATCACACAGCCGTCAGCAGTTCCGTCAAGCACAGCGTCAATCATTCCCTGTATGTTCGGCGAGGGATTGAGATGAATTGCTCCGGGTATCTGTACGATAACGTCATCAAGCAGCGTTCCCTTTTCACCGATTATCTTCGCTCCCTTGAAATCGTTTAGCGTTGTGGCAGTGATGTAGGGACTCACGCATTCAACAAGAATTGCGTACTCTGTTTTTCTGATCTCGTAAGTGTCGGAGAAGGCGATGCTCTTCTTTCGTTCCTCAGTGTCAAGCATCGATGAAAATATCACGTCAATATCGCCTTTGTTGAGCGACGGAATGAGATTATTCCATTCGATTTTCTTCACTTCGAGTACGAGCTTGAGTTCGTCCGCTACTATTTTAGCGATCTGAACGTCATAACCGTCCGCGTAATATCCCTGACGGTTCACAATAGGCACATTGAAACTTGTCTGTGTTGTTTCCTCCCAACTGTTTGGGACGTAATCACATTCCGAGCCGATACGGAGAACGGGCGTTGACGGTGCAGGCTCATCACCGCCATAAAAATTGGTAAAAACGAAAACTGAAATCACAAGAAGCAGCAGGACGACATATTTTTTCATTTGACATCACTCCCTTTTACAGCATGTTGGGGAAATTATATACTGTCAACATCTATATCTCAAAGTTTTTTGAAGCCTCTATCATCTTTTTGCGGTCAAGAGGTTTCACGTTGTCGACAATCCAATCACGCATTGACTGACCTTCGGGAGTGTCCTGAGAGGCTGAGAGAAATTCGAGTTTAACGCCGAGATTTTCGGCAGCGTCATGAGCGATTAACGGCCAAACTTTTCCGATGTCGCCGACGATGGGAATACTTCCTTCGTGTCGAGCGAACGCTGACATTTCCATTCTGAAAGGTATCTTTGCCGCTTTCGTTTTGGGTAATCCTTTGTCGATTGCTTCCTGTACTGTTTTGTTTAACTCGGTAGCTCTGCGTAAATTCTCGTCAAGGTCAACACGAATCAGAGTCTTGTCTTTGAGGCTGTAAGTGTTCTGGCCTGACTGCCACGCCCAGATTCCGTGCCCTGTGTAACACTCGAAAGGCCCGTCATGAATTTCCTGTGTCAAAGCTACAGCACTCTCGATGATTACATCACAGTCAGCGAGCATACGTGAAATTCTCATTGAACGCTGTGAAACGGGAATCGAGTCGCCGATTGACATTCCGACCGCACCGCCTCCGACTAATTGAGGAATTGTAACGAGGACAGGAACTCCACGCTTTGCCGCCGCTCCGAGCATCGTGTGTTCATCACAGCCCCAGCCCGCTACGGTCTCGAAGGGAACGCCGTAGATTCTCGCAAGCGACAAGACCTCAAGAGCGAGTCTCTCAGTCCTTAGTCCCATAGGGTATGCCATGTTTCCTGCTGCCTTGATGATTTCGTTGACGTGAGGAAGGTTTCGGCCTCTTGCGAGAAGATCATCATCGAGTGGCATTTCACGCCTCAGAGCGTCAAGCTCATCGCCATTCATGCAGGTGAACTCAAAGACATCGCCTCTAGGCATCTTCGACATGTCCATACCGAGAGCTTCAGCGTCAACACGAAATACTCTGTCGAGCGCACCGGCCATTTCGTGAGCGATGACTGCGGAACTTGTCGATACAGCGTCAACGATGCCAGCCCGTATCAGTTCGGCAATCAGAGTCGTAACGCCCTCGTGAATGTTTGGGCCTGAACCTGTAACGACCATGATTTTTCTGCCGTTCTTTTTGGCCGAGACTATGCGCTGGACTGCTGACGATAACGCCTGCTGTGAACGTTCATCAAGTGATGAGCGGAAGTAATCAAGCTGTGATAACCCGAATAATTTTGACATTAAAAAACAACTCCTTCACTATGAATATTATCACTGCAAAGGGATTAATGTTACAATCAATTTTGAATATTACAATCAATTTTGTGTAAATACTCTCTCTCCTTCCGGCAAAAGTACAGGGTCATCAAACGTAATATCAATGTCATAGTCGGCTCTCATTCCGTAAACGTCAACAAGAGCGTCAAGAACAGCTCCCTTCAGCCCTCGAACGTCAGCGTCATTCTTCGGCAAAACCTGAATCCTGTAACTGCTTTGTCCAGTCTGAACGAGTCGAAAGTCTTTGACCTCTCGAATCTTCATGACCCTCTCGGTCAGTTCCTTCTCTGTTACTTCATGGCCTGTCGGTGTCCTCGTAACGCTCATGACTTCCGCCCCCTGAGATAAACGAACCAGTAAACGACTCCGACAAAGCCAGCTCCGCCGATGATGTTGCCGATTGTTACTGGAAGCAGATTAGCCGTGAACATGCTTGCCCAGTTGAGCGAGTCTATCGCTGATTGAGACGCTCCGATTTCGATTGCTTTGCTGACGTAGAGAGCGTTGGACTTTGCGAAAATCCCGGCTGCTATGTAGTACATGTTTGCTACTGAATGCTCAAAGCCTGACGCTATGAATACCCAGACAGGGAAGAAAGCGCAGACTGCTTTGCTCACAGCGTCCTTTGCTCCAAACGATGTCCAGACGGCAAGACACACGAGCCAGTTGCATAAAACGCCGAGAACTAACGCCGATTTGAATGTCAGCGAAATTTTCCCGGCAGCAGCTTTCAGCGTGAAGCCTCCGAGAAGCCCTCCTGTGTAACCAAACTGTCCCGACATTGAAACCAACAGAGCGACAAGAACGCTTCCTGCTAAATTCCCGGCGTAAACGATAAGCCATGACTTGAGCAACTGAAGGAGAGTGATTTTTCTTTCACAGAGAGCGATTACCATGAGATTGTTGCCCGTGAAGAGTTCAGCTCCTGCGAGAAGAACAAGAATCAATCCTGCCGGGAAGATTAAGCCTGCGATGAATTTCGCTGTGCCTGCGTCTGAGATTGTGTGTGTCGCAAAATTGGCGGCCTGCGCTCCGAACGCTATGAATGCTCCGGCGAGTACACCTAGTAAGAATTGATTGACTGATGAGAGGTTAGCTTTCCTTATGCCTGTGATGACTGTGAAGTCTGCTATTTCTGACGGCGAACTGTACATGATTTTGACTCCTTTCACACTGGTGAATTGTTCTTGTGATATTATCATAATCAAAGAAATTTTTTTCACGAAGGAAGGAAATCACTAGATGCCGGAGAAAAAAGGCAAGGCAGTACTAGCATACAGCGGAGGACTTGATACATCAGTTGCGGTAATGTGGCTCACTGAACAGGGCTATGACGTTATCACGATGACTGCTGATGTTGGACAGAAAGACGTTGACCTTCAGGCGGCAAAGGCGAAGGCACTCCATAGCGGAGCGGTGAAGGCATATATATTTGACCTGAAGAAAACTTTTGTTGAAAATTATGTCTACCCTTCACTCAGGGCAAACGCAATGTATCAGGGGACGTATCCTCTTGTTTCAGCGTTGTCTCGTCCGTTAATCGCCAAGACACTCGTTGACATTGCCAACAAAGAAGGAGCAGTAGCAGTAGCGCACGGCTGCACAGGAAAGGGACAGGATCAGGTTAGAATCGAAGTCTGCGCAACGGCACTCAATCCGAAAATCAAAGTGTTAGCTCCTGTAAGAGACTGGCATTTTACCCGTGAGGCCGAAATTGAGTACGCCAACAAGCACGGTATACCCGTCAGAGCTACAGCCTCATCACCCTACAGCACCGATGACAATCTCTGGGGACGCTCGATAGAATGCGGAATGCTTGAAGATCCTTGGAACGAACCTCCCGAAGACGCTTACGAGATGACGAGCAACCCTGTTGAAGGACCTGACAGCCCTGAATTTGTCGAGATAGAATTTGAGGGAGGCATTCCAGCCGCTCTCAACGGTGAGAGAATGCACGGTGTTGAGTTGATACAGAAGCTCAACAAGATCGCCGGTCGTCATGGCATCGGACGTATCGACATGATTGAGGATAGATTAGTCGGCTTCAAGTCGAGAGAGGTTTACGAGTGTCCCGGCTCAACGGCACTGCTTACGGCACACAGGGCGATGGAGACTCTTACGCTTGACAAGCAGGTACTCAAGACGAAGCGAGAACTTGAAGTGAGATTCGCCGAACTGACCTACGAAGGCTACTGGTTCTCACCGTTACGCGATGCAATCAACGCATTCATGAACGACACACAGCGTTATGTGAACGGCACCGTCAAGATGAGACTGTTCAAGGGTCAGTGTGTAGTTCGAGGACTGAAGACATCGAAGAGCATTTACCGTCATGATTTGGCGACATACTCTGAGGGCGATGCCTTTGACCATTCAGCGGCGGTCGGCTTCATCAACATCTGGGGGCTTCCTGTGAGGACATGGACATCGACATGGCCTAGACAGGACGAGGCGGAAATACCGATAGAGGCATAACAGCACGATTGACAGGAAAAATCTCCGTGAAAGCTCATGTGTAAGGGCATAAGCGGAGATTTTGATAATCTTCATGGAAAGAAAGTTAGAGTGTGAAAAGTCAAGAATATGGGTGTAGTACGAGCTGAGGAATTTATATCAGCCGTATCATTGTCAGGGTCTGACTATACGAAATGGCATCAGAAAATAGCTAAAGATATGACCCCCGAAAGATTCGCGGATATTGTCGAGAAATCAGAAAAAAAGAATCCCTACAGTGGCAAGGCGAAAATAATTTAGCGATTGGTCAAAATGCTGTATACTATTCGGGCAAAAAAGGAGTGATCTAATGGCTAAAGCAACGAAAAAGTCCGGCCAATTAACCCGTGAACAGATTTTAGAGGACGCATTGAGCGACATTCGCAGCAAGTTCGGTGACGGAGCGATAATGAGGCTGGGCGAAACGGCAAAGAAAAATATCGAAGTCATTTCCAGCGGAGTTCTTCCCCTTGATGTAGCGTTGGGAATTGGCGGTTATCCTAAAGGCAGAATCGTTGAGATATTCGGCCCTGAAGGTTCAGGAAAAACTACAATCGCACTGTGCGCAATCGCTGAGGCTCAGAAAGCAGGAGGCATAGCAGCCTTTATTGACGCTGAACACGCCTTAGACCCTAGAATGGCGAAGACTCTCGGTGTTGACATTGACAATCTCTATCTCTCACAGCCTGACAGCGGCGAACAGGCTCTCTACATTCTCGATCAGATGGTCAGAACTGGAGCGGTTGACATTGTAGTTGTCGACTCTGTAGCGGCCTTAACGCCTCAAGCCGAAATTGACGGCCGAATCGGTGAAAGCCAGCTCGGTTTACAGGCAAGACTCATGTCGTATTCTCTGAGACGTTTGGCCTCTATCATTTCAAAAACTAACTGCATCGTTATTTTCATCAACCAGTTGAGAGCGTTAATCTCTACAGGTTACGCGCCGGGCCCAAGCGAAACTACAACAGGCGGAAGAGCTTTGAAGTTCTATTCTTCGGTAAGGCTTGAGGTCAGAAGAGGAAAGAAACTCGAAAAGAGCGATGTTACTATAGGCCATGAATTATATTTGAAGGTCGTGAAAAATAAACTCGCTCCGCCTTTCAGAATGGCTCACGCAAGTTTGATTTACGGTAAGGGAATACCTGTCGGAGTCGCTGTCGTTGACATGGCCGTTGATTACGGAATAATCGCCAAAAAAGGCTCGTGGCTTACGTACAAAGGCGAAACTCTCGGTCAAGGCAAAGAAACAGTCGCAAGATTCCTGTCAGAGAATCCAGCGTTACAGGACGAAATCATGAAGGCTATAATGCTCAAAGCCAATGACGGCATCGGATTTTTGCCGGAACAGTCCGAAATTATGCACGCTGAAGACGATGACGTTGCTATGGCCGATGAAGGCAAGAATGAAGCGTTGCCCGAAGATGATGAAGACATGCTCGAAATCGCTGACGGTGAGTCCGAATCTGAAGAGTAAAAAGCGGGGGAATCTTCTTCCCCCTGACAATTTCGTTACTTGCTCAATCTCTCTCCCCTTGATACTTCCTTCCCAAAGTCGATAAACTCAAACATCTTCCCTTCCTCAGCCGGTTCAGTAACAACAATCATCGTCTGTGCCGAATACCCTGCATTCCTCAGCACGTCAAGATCAACACGCACTACAGGTTCACCGGCCTTCACGCTGTCGCCTTCCTTCTTGAGAAGAGTGAAGCCCTGACCCTTCAAGTTCACAGTGTCAACACCGATGTGAATCAATAAGCCCGTACCGTCAGGCAGTCTCATTCCGAAAGCGTGCCCTGTGTCAAAAACCATTTCGATTTTACCGTTGGCAGGCGCGGCAATCACTCCGTCAGTAGGTTCAACAGCTATCGTCTGTCCCATCGACTGTTCGGAAAACATTGCGTCCTTCATGTCTTCAGGGCCGATGAATTTCCCGTCAGCTACTGCGACAAATACACCGTCAGCAACAGAAGCGATAACTTTCGGACCGTTGACCTCTTCGGGAGCGAGCTTGCCTCTCTTCTTCCAGATGTCATACATGACGTTACAAGCTACCCATGAGCCGACAAACGCTATCACTACTCCGCCGATTACAGCATTCAACAGGTTAGTCATCGTGTAACCCATAGCAAGAGCCTCAGCGTGCGGAATATATCCCGGAAGCACCAAGAGTCCCGGCGAACCTCCAGCGAATCTGGCAACCCTCGTCAATCCCATGTAGAGACCTCCGAGTCCTCCGCCTATCATCGCTGCGTAAAGAGGGAATGTGAACTTCATGTTGACACCGTACAGAACCGGCTCTGTTATTCCGAGTACTGCCGTCAATCCAGCGGAACCGGCTAGCTGTTTGGTCTCAGGATTCTTTGACCGAAGAGCAACCGCAAGGCCTGCCGCGCCTTGTGCTACGTTTGACGGAAGCATACCGATTACGGTTGAGTCCCATTTCACCGTTGCGAGATTGTTCGTGCCGATCGGTATCAGTCCGTAGTGAGTCCCCGTCATGACCAGTAACGGCGAGAATATGCCCACCACAGTCGGAACAAGCCACGGGATTGTCGCGTTCATCCACGTGAACAGCGAGTTAATCAGACCTGATAGCCACGCTCCTATCGGGCCGAGAAGTGTTATTGTTACTGTTCCGCCGATAACGAGGCTTGCGAGAGGAACGGAGAAGAATTTTACAGCTCTCGGCGAAACTTTCTGCGCCCAGTGTTCAACTACTGACATGAACCAGACACCGAGTATTATCGGGATTACTGATGAGGCGTAAGGGGCTCTTGTTACCGGAAGGAAGCCCAAGAATGTTACGGCCTCTTTACCGCTCATCAGTGCCATGAATGAAGGGTAGACGAGAACACCGGCGAGGGCGAGAGCGTTGCCTTGATTGCATTTGAATTTTCTAGCGCAGGAGGCAGCCAAAAGTATCGGCATGAAGTAGAACGCTGCATCGGCCATAGCGTTGAGTATTGCGTAAGTCTGAGTGCCGGGTTTCAGCCAGCCCAGCCACGCGAACAGTGCCATTAACGCCTTCAAGAGACCTGCGCCCGTGATAGCCGGGATAATAGGCTGAAAGATTCCGGCGATGCTCTCAAGAATTTTGCTGAGACGTGAGCGGTTGTCTTCCTTTTCAGCGTCAGGGTCATCAATCGCCGCTGATGCCTCGAAGCCTCCGAGAGCGATTACTTCCTGATACAGTTGAGGGACATCAGGACCGATGACAATCTGATACTGTCCTCCAGCGTTGACGACTGAGAGAACGCCCTTTGCCGATTTGATTTTGTCGGTGTCGGCTTTTGAGTCGTCATTGAGGGTGAAGCGGAGTCTTGTTGCACAGTGAACGACATTTTTGACGTTTGATTTTCCGCCGATGTTCTCAATGATTAGAGCTGCTAATTCTTTGAAGTCCATGAGAATTTTTCCTCCTATGAAATTTTTGAATGTGAATTGAATTATTATCGCCGAGAATGTTATATTTGCCAACATTGTTTACAATCACAATCAGGAAAAGTTTACAATAAAAAATGGCGGTCAGGGCATTGTCAAAGCTGATAGAATATTACTAAAGGGGGAAATAATTTTATGTCAAATTGTAATCATGACTGTGAACACTGCGCTTCATCTTGCGGAGAACGTCAAGCCGAGTCGCTTTTGTTCGAGCCGAATCCCGGTGTCAAAAACGTTATAGGCATCGTCAGCGGTAAAGGCGGTGTAGGGAAATCGCTTGTTACCGGCTTATTGGCCTGCGCTATGAACGCTAAGGGCTACAAGACAGCGATACTTGACGCTGATATTACCGGGCCTTCAATCCCAAAGATGTTCGGGATTAGGGATAATGTTTTGTCTGACGGCCACAAGATTCAGCCTGCTGTCAGCAAAAACGGAACGAAAATCATCTCAATGAATCTCTGTCTTCCTGACGAGACACAGCCGGTAGTGTGGAGAGGGCCTGTTTTGGGGGGAGTCCTGAAACAGTTTTGGGAGGAAGTTGACTGGGGAGTTACTGACTTCATGTTTGTTGACATGCCTCCGGGGACTGGCGATGTTCCGTTGACAGTGTTCCAGTCCATGCCGTTGAAGGGAATAATCATCGTAACAACACCTCAGGAACTCGTCAGCATGATAGTAGCGAAGGCCGTGAACATGGCCAAGATAATGAATGTTCCAGTTCTTGGTATTGTCGGCAACATGAGTTATTTTGAGTGTCCTGACTGCGGAAAGAAGCACTACATTTTCGGAGAGTCTCACATTGAGACCGCAGCAGCCGAGAACGGAATCAACGCAACCGCCGAGATACCGATGATTCCGGGACTTGCTGGCTTGTGCGACGAAGGGAAGATCGAAGAAGCTGACACGGGAAAATATCTTGATGATATTGTCGGAACGTTGGCGAAAATTTGAGTGATTGATAATGTACGGAGAAAAATTTTTGTCTCGTGTGATCGAATGGCGGAGAGATATTCATTCACACCCTGAATTGAGTCAGAACGAGCAGAGGACATCAGAACTTGTTGCAGGAGTCCTAGAGGGACTCGGACTTGAAGTTACCCGGAACGTTGGAGGCTTCGGAGTTGTGGGACTTCTGCACGGTAAAAGCGATGGTAAAACTGTTGCGCTTCGTGCCGACATGGACGCTCTGCCGTTGAACGAAGAGACCGGCCTGTCTTACGCCTCACAGACACAGGGAGTAATGCACGCCTGCGGACATGATACACATGTTGCGATGATGCTTGGTGCTGCGTGTGCATTGTCGGAAGTCAGGGAGAAGATTCAAGGCAACGTGAAATTCATCTTTCAGCCAGCCGAAGAACTTAACCCCACAGGAGGCGCACCGGGAATGATTCGTGAAGGAGTGCTTGAGAATCCTCACGTTGACGGAATATTTGCGCTTCATGTGTGGCCTGTGTTCGAGACTGGGAAAATCGCTATACGTTCGGGAGAGTGTATGGCTGCATCGGACAGAATTTTTCTGACTGTTCACGGCAAAACCGCTCACGGTTCACGCCCTGATCAAGGCCATGACGCAATCGTAGCATCAGCGCACATCATAACGGGATTACAGGCGATTGTGTCGCGTTCAGTGTCGCCGCTTGACTCCGCTGTCGTAACAATCGGAACGATACACGGCGGTTACAGGTACAATGTCATTCCCGACACTGTGAAACTCGAAGGCACTGTGAGGACTCTCAATCCCGAAATTCAATCATCAATGCCGGACTTAATCACAAGAACGGCAAAGGGCATGGCCGAGTCGCTTGGCTGTTCATGCGATGTTGAGTACGTCAAAGGTTATCCGCCGTTGGTCAACGACTCGACTCTCGCCGGAATCGCTGTTGACGCTGTGAGGAAGATTCACGGTGAAGATGCCGTGATTATTGCCGATGAGCCTGACTTGGCCGCTGAGGACTTTGCGTTTTTCGCTCGTGAGAGACCTGCGGTTATGGCGTGGCTTGGGTGCAGGCCGTCAGATGTTGACGTAAAGACAGCACCGAAGTTACACAACACGAGATTTTGTCCTGATGAAGGGTGCTTTGTTTACGGGATTGATTATCTTGTTCAGTCATCGTTAAATTTTCTTCTGCGGTCTTCAAGATAATCTCTCAAGTGTGAGACAGCTCGGTTAATATCTTCCGGCAGACTCTCAGGCGCACCGCTCATGTACTGTGCGACTCTTTCTTCATTAGTCTCAATTTTTTTCACGGTCGTTTTGCGTTTGGACGGGTTTTTTTCACTCTTCCGATGATATACTATCTTGAGCGAAAAATTCCCGTCCGTTTCGTAACCCATTGATGAGAGAGCCCGTTTAACATTGCCATTCATCTTTGAGAGCATGTTGACGGCCTGAGAGTTTGACGCTTCAACGGTCAATTCATTCACGCCCAAAATGACAGGCGTTGACCATCTTGAGAGCCTCATGCCCACGACTGACGGCCAAAACCTTTTCAGCCTCTCAAGAATTTCGACTCTCTTCACAGCCTCCGGGAACAGTCGTGAAATGTCGATATTCAGTCCTTCATCTTCATTCATTGTCAGAGTGTCTCCGTTCGTTTCGAGCCAGTATCACGGATATTAGCTGAACGTCAACAGGTGTTACGCCTGAAATCCTCAAGGCGTTACCAAGCGACTCTGGGCGGTAACGTTTCAGCTTTTGCAGGCTCTCGGCTCTGAGTCCCTTCACGCTGTCGTAATCGAAATCATCAGGAATTTTCGCTCCGTCAAGATTCTTCATTCTCCCTGCGGTTCTCGTTTCCCTCTCAAGGTAGCCGACATAACGCAATTCAGTCTCAACGTGAGCGATCTCTTCACGGTCAAGCTCAAACGGCGATGGCGATAATTTTTTGACAAGCTCATAATTCACTCCTTTGTGTTTGAGATAGTCGGCAAGAGTCATGGCCTCTGTCAAAATTTCAGCGTCAAATTCAGCGCATATTCTTTCGTTTTCTGCTGACGGAAAAATTTTTGTTGACTTCAAGCGGGCTGTCTCGGAATTTTCGTTCTCAAAACGTTTCTCCAAGAACTTCCAGCGAGAGTCATCAATCAATCCTGCCTTCCTTCCGTAAAGTGAAAGCCTGTGAGCTGCGTTGTCCCACCGTAAAAGCAATCTTCTCTCACATCGTCCCGTCAGCATTCTGTAAGGCTCGTCAGTGTTCTTAACGGTCAAGTCGTCGACAAGAACGCCGAGATAACCTTCATCGCGTCCAATCACTAGAGGTTCTTCGCCTTTGACGTACATGGCCGCGTTGATGCCAGCGAGGAGTCCTTGAGCTGCTGCTTCCTCGTAACCTGATGTGCCGTTGACCTGACCAGCACAGAAGAGTCCGGCGATGTTCTTGTTCTCCAAACTGTGCTTCAACTGATCGGGCAAAATGTACGTGTATTCTATTCCGTAACCGGGCTTGATGATTTTAGCGTGTTCACAGCCGGGAAGAGTCCGTATCATTTCAACCTGAACGTCATAAGGCAGACTGGTCGAGAAATTCTGTACGTAAACTTCATCGTTGTTGCTTGAGACAGGCTCAAACACAATCGGGTGTGTTATGTGGTCAGGGAATCTCAGGAACTTATCCTCAATGGACGGACAATAACGGGGGCCGTTAGCCTCAACTCCTCCGGTAACAAGAGGCGAACGCTTTATGTTGCGTGAGATTACATTGTAGGTTTCTTCAGTCGTTCTTGAGAACCAGCAGGCATAATCATGAGCGTAGAGCTTTCCTTTTCCCCAGATGTCAAAGCACAAAGGCTCATCATCGGAATATTGCGCTGTCATTCCGTTGAAGTCTATCGTGTTGATGTTGAGGCGTGGAGTCGTATCAGTCCGCATTTTTCCTGTAACTATTCCGAGAGCCTCAAGAGATTTCGCCAGCTTCTCTGAATTTGTCTGACCCATAGGCCCGGAACTGAACGATACTTCACCCATGAAGACACGCCCGGCCATGTATACTCCTCCAGCGATGACTACGGCACTTGCTGTGTATTTCGCTCCGTGACGGGTTAAAACTCCCGTTACTTTTCCTGAGTCCGTCAAAATTTCTGTTACTTCGTCCTGATGAACATCAAGATTTTTCTGACTGGTCAAAAGTTTTCGGTAATATGTGCTGTAACGGAAGGGGTCGCATTGTGCCCGCAACGCCCGAACCGCTGCTCCCTTCGATGTGTTGAGCCACCTGACCATTAACGTTGATGAGTCTGCTGCTCTTGCCTGTTCTCCTCCGAGTGCGCTGACTTCACGGACTAGATGACCTTTTGCCGGGCCTCCGATTGACGGGTTGCATGGCATTAACGCTGTGTTGTCGACATTGAGATTCAACATGAGTGTACGGAGTCCTATGCGTGAACTTGCCAACGCTGCCTCACAGCCTGCATGGCCTCCGCCGATTACGATTACTTGATACGAGTCTTGATACAAAATGAAACCTTCTTTTTTGCGGCTGATTATAACAGAGGCGTTGACATTTTAGAGTTTACTGATAAAATTTGTCGGTGTTGAAAATTACTCAACGACTTAGGACGCTGGGAATTGGTGCAACGGCAGCACGCCTGACTCTGGATCAGGTAATTGGGGTTCGAATCCCTTATTCCCAGCCAAAAAAAAATTTTTTAAGATGACGGAAGAAATTACGCCCTGTTTAGACAAAATGATCTAAGCAGGGATTTTTTTATATTCAGGAGGATTCCCTAGTGTTAATATTTATTTTTGTTTACGCTGTAATTCTTGTTTGTCTCGGAGCTTTCATCGGAAGAAAAGCTAAGTCGGCCTCAGATTTTTTTGTTGCCGGGCGGAAATTCGGAACAGGTCTGCTCTTCACGTCTTTAATCGCAGCCAACTTGGGAGCAGGTTCAACGGTCGGAGTTACGGCACTGGCTTACACACACGGGGTGTCGGCGTGGTGGTGGATTGGCAGTGCTGGTATCGGCTCGTTGATTCTAGCGTACATAGTCGGCCCAAAAATCTGGCGGATTGCGCGTGAACACAATTACTTCACGTTGAGCGATTATCTTGATGAACGTTACAGTAAAACTTTCTCGGGAATAATCTCGCTGATGATGTCTGTTGGGACTCTTGCGCTTTTCGCCGGGCAGCTGCTCGGAATAGCGTGGATTCTAGAAGTTGTCGCCGAAATCCCAAAGACTCAGGGCGTAATCATCGGTGCTGTTGTTACGACGCTGTATTTTGCCGCTGGCGGTCTTCTCTCAAGTGCTGTCGTCAATATCGTTGAGGTTGCCGTGATTCTCGCAGGCTTTGTTGTAGCTGTGCCGTTTGTCTGGAATTACGCAGGCGGTGCAGAGGGCATTCAGTCAGCAGTCAGCAAAGATTCATACTTTGACGCTTTCGGAATGGGAAGCGGAGCGATTATCGGTTATATTGTCATGCTTGTGCCGTCATTCTTCATTTCGCCGGGCTTAATCGGAAAAGTTTTCGCCGCTGAAAGTGAAAGAGCCGTGAAGAATGGAACAGCGTTGAACGGACTTGTTCAGTTAATATTCGCAGTGATACCTGTGATAATCGGAATGTCTGCGGGGGCGTGCATTCCGAATTTAGCTCGTGCTGATTTGGCTTTGCCGTCAGCGATGAAGGAGATGATGCCGTTTTTCGCGGCCAGTCTAGCACTTGCCGGTATATTCGCGGCTGAAGTGAGTACGGCTGACACTGTTTTATACATGCTTGCCGGTTCACTGGTGAATGACATCTACAAGAGATTCATCAATCCTTCAGTGAGCGACAAGAAACTTTTGACACTCTCACGTGTTGTAACTGTTGTGTGCGGAATTGCAGGAGTGATTTTAGCGTTGAGACTTGAGAGCATAATATCAGCGTTGACGATATTTTACTCTCTGATGAGCGTATCGCTTAGTGCGCCGTTATTGTTCGGACTGTTTACAGAAAGAGCCGGGAATGCCGGAGCGGTTATGTCTGCGTTGATTGGTGCTGGTCTGACTGTTTACATGACGTTTGAGGGAGTAACGTTTGATGTTATGGGCGTGAAACTGAACGCTTCAACCTGCGGAATAATCGTTTCATTTGCCGTCATGGCCATGTCCCTGATTGTGTCAAAAAAATCCTCCGGGTCTGGCCTATAGCCGTTCGCCGGAGGAAGTTATGTTATTGTGCCTTCTTGATTAGAGCGTTAAGAGCATCAATCAAGGGCTTAACTCTCGCATCGTCAGCAGGTTTCTGCAACGCTTCTTTTGCTGAGACTTTTCCGCCCCAGTATTCATTGTTGCGCTTGACACTGATACTGATGACCGAGCCTTCGAGTGATAAGCCAGCGAAAAGTCCTTTGCTCATTGAGTAGCTGTAGATTGAGGCTTTTACTTGAGCATCTGTAGCTGCCTCAGCACGTCTTCCGACCGGACCGGCAGCGATTCCGATGTCTCCGCCGAGTTTAGTCTTGCTGCCCGTGAACGCTCCGACTCCTCTTTCGTTGATGACGGCCAAGAGAAGAGCGACACTCTGCGCACCGATTTGAAGTCCGAAAGAGCCTCCGCCGATGTTGTAGAAGCTGGGACCGTACCACTTCCCGTTTTCGTGACGGAGAATCAATCCCTCACCGTACTCACCGCCGATTATGAAGCCTGCTTTGACCATTGAGGGGACGATAGCGATGGCGTGAGAAGTCTTCACGGTGTCAGCCATTGTTGACACATCGCCTTCTGACGAAATTTCTTCGAGCATCGAGATTGCGCCCTTGATGATTGAGTCGGGCGTTGTATCTGCGAACGATGTCCCAGCTATGAGGACTAATGAAAGCGTTAATGCAATAATTTTTTTCAGCATTATATTTACTCCTTTACAGAATTTTTACTTTGAGAATTATACAGCCATTCCAGTTTTATTTGCCTGAAATTTGCCTGTAACCTGCCTGTCTGGCGTTGTTTTCTTCGATCAAGCGTTTCACGTCATCAAGAGTGAATGAAGGCCGTCTTTCAGCTATCGAGTGATACAACTTTTGCACCATCGGCAATGCCATTATTATTCCGAGTATCACTAATCCCAGATACATATCGTTCCGAAGACCTCCGATTTGTGATTCCATGTCGTCACGAAGGTCTGATATACGTGATCCCATATCATTTATACGCGAACCCATATCATTCCGAAGGTCTCCTATACGAGTTTCCATATCGCTCCGAAGGCTTCCAATCTGCGATTTCGTATCGTCCCGAAGGTTTCCTATTTGAGACTCCATGTCTTTCCGAAGGCTTCCTATCTGCGCTCCCATGTCGGTACGAAGCTCTGATATACGCGCCTCAGTATCGCTCCGAAGGTCTCCAATCTGCGATTTCATATCGTCTCGAAGGTTTCCTATCTGAGATTCCATATCTTTCCGAAGGCTTCCTATCTGCGCCCCTGTATCGCTCCGAAGGTCTCCTATTTGCGATTTCATATCTTCCCGAAGACTTCCCATCTGTGTCCCCATGTCAGTACGAAGACTTCCTATTTGAGACTCCATGTCTTTCCGCAAGCCTCCTATCTGCGCCAGCATGTAATCCCGAAGCTCTGAGATACGAGAGTCCAATTTCTGATAATTATCGTCTACCCTCCGTGAAAGAGCTTCCAGTTTCGCGTTCATCACCTGAAATTCTCCTCGTATCTCTTTCATAAACGCTTCCATCTTTGCGTCAAATACGTCCTTGCGTACATACACATCATCTGAGACCGCTCCGTAACTCGCCGGACTCATCATCAGCATCAACAGTAACAACATTATCGTCTTCTTCATCTGTCATCACTCCTTCCTCATCATATTGTATCATTGAGGAAGTTCACCAGAAACTCGCAAAGACTGTCAATCCCTTCACGCTTTTCTGATGATGTTATGATCGGAACGTCATAAGAGTACAAACCTTCCCTGATGTAACTGTCTCGTGTTGAACGCCATTTGCCTTTCGCTATCTTGTCAGCCTTCGTGAAGACAACAAAAACATTCTTCCCCTCCGAGCGTATCCACTCTTGAAGCTCACGGTCATTCTTCAGCAGGCCGTGTCTGAAGTCGACAAGATGAAGCACAAGCCTCAAATGCTCCCGGTCTCGGACGTATGCGCTCGTCAGCCTCTGCCATTCGTTTCGTTCGTCCTTGCTCCGTCTTGCGTAACCGTAGCCGGGAAGGTCAACAAGTCTGAAACTTCCTGCTCCACATTCAGCGCGGTAAAAGTTAATGCTTCGAGTCTTTCCGGGAGTCTGTCCTGTCTTGGCGAGTTTAGCGTTCAACAGAGCGTTAATCAGCGATGACTTTCCGACGTTTGAGCGTCCTGCCACAGCAATTTCAGGGATTGAAGCGTCTTGCGGTATAAGCTGACCCGGATTGAAACATGTCGCCTCAATCCGGGCCTTCGTGATGATTTTCTCAGTCATGCAGCAATTCTTTCAGCGGTGTCGTTGGGTTGTCGACATATTCGGGAGTGATGATAAGTTCCTTGCCGGACTTTTCAGCGTCTGTCATTGACGGAAGCTCATACTCAATGTCTAGCATGATGTTCTCCATTATGGCTCGGAGTCCTCTTGCTCCTGTCTTGCGCTGGACTGCAAGATCGGCTATCCTGTCGAGTGCTTCAGGCGTGAATGACAGTCTCACGTTATCCATCTCGAATATCTTTTTGTACTGTTTGACAATGGCGTTCTTAGGCTCTTGAAGTATCCTGATGAAAGCGTCCTTGTCAAGTTCCTCAAGCGTAACAATAACGGGAATGCGTCCTACAAGTTCGGGAATGAAGCCGTAAGTAACGAGGTCTTCGGGTTCAACCTTGCTGAGAATCTCATAGCCTCCTGATTTTTTCGCCAATTCTCCGCCGAAGCCCATTGATTTCTGCAACGCCCTTCTCGCTACGATAGGTTCAAGACCGTCAAAAGCTCCTCCGCAGATGAACAATATATTTTCTGTGTTGATCTGTATGAAATCCTGATGAGGGTGTTTCCTTCCGCCTTTCGGGGGAATGTTCGAGACAGTTCCCTCAAGAATCTTCAGCAACGCCTGCTGTACTCCTTCGCCTGAAACATCACGGGTTATTGACGTTGACTCCGACTTTCGGGAAATCTTGTCGATCTCATCAAGGTAGATTATTCCTCGTTCAGCAGCTTGAAGGTCATAATCGGCAGCCTGAAGGAGTCTCACCAAAATATTTTCGACATCTTCACCGACATAACCGGCCTCTGTCAGCGTAGTAGCGTCAGCAATCGCAAAAGGAACGTTCAATTTCCTTGCCAGTGTCTGAGCAATCAGAGTCTTTCCTGAGCCTGTTGGACCGAGAAGAAGAACGTTGCTTTTTTGTAGTTCAACATCTGTCTTCCTCTGGTCTAAATTGTTCCTGACCCTTTGATAGTGATTGTAGACAGCGACAGAGACAACTTTCTTCGCTCTTGACTGACCGATAACGTACTGGTCTAAATACTCGCTCAGTTCACGGGGCTTTATCGGTGCAGAGGCGTTTACTCTTGACATGTCCGGCATCTGAATATCGGCGTGATCTTCAGGCGGAAAAGGAATGTTATCCTCTTCACGCCCGGCCATGATGAGATTGCAGACGCTCAAGCACTGATCACAAATTCTGACATCTCCGCCAGCACCCTCGAAAAGTTCGCCGACCATTGAGCGTGGTTTTCCGCAGAAAGAACATCTCTCTTCTTCCGGCGGTTTCTGATTATTTTTCTTTTTTGGGGGCATTTTCTATCTTGCCTCGATTATTTTGTCGATTAAACCGTATTTCAGAGCCTCTTCAGCAGTCATGTAGTTATCACGGTCAGTATCACGGGCTACAGTCTCATAGTCCTGCCCTGTGTGTGATGCAAGTATACGATTCATTCGTTCTTTGGTCTTGATGATGTTCTTGGCTTGAATCTCGATGTCGCTGGCCTGACCTCTTGCTCCTCCGAGAGGCTGATGAATCATCACTTCAGCGTTGGGAAGGGCGAGCCTCTTTCCCTTTGCGCCTCCAGCGAGAAGAATTGCGGCCATGCTGGCAGCGAGTCCGACACATATTGTTGACACCTGCGGCTTGATGTACTGCATAGTGTCATAAATCGCAAGCCCTGCCGTAACGCTTCCGCCGGGACTGTTGATGTAAATGTTGATGTCCTTGTCAGGGTCTTCGCTCTCAAGAAAAAGCATTTGGGCAACGATTGAGTTCGCTACATCGTCAACAATTTCAGAGCCGAGAAAAATTATTCTGTCCTTCAAGAGTCGGCTGTAAATGTCGTAGCTTCTTTCACCTCGCCCGGTCTGTTCGATTACGTATGGTATGTAATAGGCCATGAATTATTCCTGCTTTTCTTCGGGCTTGCTGAGTTCTTTGACTTCCTTAACGGCCATGTGTGAGACTAACGCTTCGGCGGTCTTGTCCCATCGTAACTGGTCTGTGAGTTTGTCGAGAGACTCTTTGTTCTCGTAGAAATATTTTGCTACGAAGCCTTTTGACACGTGTAACTGTTCGGCTCTGCGTTCAAATTCCTTCTCAAGGTCTTCACGTTCAACATGAATGTCCAGCTTCTTCGCTGCTTCCTCCATGACAAGGACGTTGCGCACGGCCGTTTCAGCTCGTGTCTTGAGCAACGCTTCGTAACCCTTCCTGCCTTCTTCAGTGCCAACACCGAACGCTGTATTCATGTCGATGCCGTTTGACTTCGCCCAGTTCTCATCTTCGCGGCGCATTGAGTCAATCTGCTGTGCTATGAACTTGTCGGGAAGTTCGACAGTCGATTTTGACGCAACAAGATCAACAGCTCGTGTGTAGAGGTCGGAAAGGTTTTCCTGTGAAACTTCGCCCTCAATGTCAGCCTTGAGTCTCGCTCTGTAGCCTGCATCGTCTTTAACGTCCGAGTTTTCGCCAAATACGTTCTTGTAGAACTGTTCGTTGATTTCCGGGAGAACGTACTCGGAAACCGTGTCAATCTTCATCTTGTAGCTGACGTGTTTACCGGCCAAAGCTCTGTCGGCGTGTCCTTCTTCAACGTCAAACACTGCGCTGACCTCATCGCCCTTTGATTTTCCGATTAACGCCTCTCTCACCTGCGCTCTTACTGTCGTGTCGGCAAGGTTGATTTTCTCACGTGTCGTTACGGGCTTGGGCTGCTCTTCAGCCTCTGAGCCGTCAGGATTGATTACACGTATCGTCAAATCAACGTCAATCAAATCGCCGTCCTGTATCGGTCTGTCAGCCTCTTTGATGTCGGCAAGCTGAATCTGTATTCTCTTCGACAGGTTGTCAACATCAGCGTCAGTTACTTCGGTAACAACCTTCTCGATTTCCATTCCGTCAACTTCAGGGAGAGTAACTTCGGGTTTTACCTCGAAAGTCAGCTCACACATGACGGGCTTTCCCTCTTCGATTTTCTCCGTAACATTGAGCGAAGGTCTGTCGATGAGATCAAGTTCGTAGTCGTCTATGATCTGACGAAGTTCAGTGTCCATCAGCTTGTCGATCGCCTCTTGGTAAAGTGCCTCTCGTCCGAAACGCATCTCGATTATTTTGCGGGGGGCATGGCCTTTTCGGAAACCGGGAAAGTTTCCCTGCTGCGACAGTTCTGTGATTGTTTTGTTGAGGGATTTTTTGAACTCGTCTGCTTCGATTTCGAGTTTTATTTTGACGATGTTTTTCTCCTGCCCAAGCAATTCTGTTCTCATTGTGAAATTCAGGACTCCTTCTGTGAAATGCAAATTGCCCTGAACAAGTCAACAGGGCATGAATAGCGGAAATTCTATCACAAAAAACGAGGGGTGTAAAAATCAATGGTACAATTCAAAAACTACAGACGATAAAATTTTACAGGAGATTACAAGCATGTTAGATGAAATGTACCCGGTATTCGGAAAAATTTACGGCTCTGACACGAACGCACAATCATTTTTTTCACCCGGCCGTGTCAACTTAATCGGCGAACACACTGACCATGAAGGCGGTTATGTCTTTCCCTGCGCAATCGGTTTCGGAATTTACGCACTGGCTCAGAAAAATTCGCTGGGAAAATTACGGCTCTACTCGATGAATTTTGACAGCGGTGACTCAGCGTTCGAGATTCGTTACGATGACATTCACGGAAAAGTTACAGGCTCTCAATCGTGGGTCAACTACCCTCTCGGAGTCGCCAGCGTTCTCATGAAGCACGGCCATGAATTTACATCAGGCGTTGACATTCTCTACAACGGCAACTTACCTGACGGCGCAGGGCTCTCATCATCGGCGGCACTTGAGGTCTTGACGGTGAGAATCTTCAGCGACTTGCTGGACTTCGGAATTGACGGAGTGAAAGCGGCGTTATACTCACAGGAAGCGGAGAATAATTTTGTCGGCGTTCGATGCGGAATAATGGATCAGTTCGCCGTCAGCATGGGCAGGAAAAACAGCGCAATCCTTCTGAACTGTTCAACCCTCGAATATTCATACTCTCCACTCGAACTCGGAAGCTGCAAAATCGTCATCACAAACTCAAACGTCCCTCACTCCCTCGCAGGAAGCGAATACAATTTACGCCGTCAACAATGCGAACAGGCACTCTCAGACATCAAGAAGGCCGTGAACGTTTCATGCCTCTGTGATTTGTCGGCCAACGAACTTGAAGAAGTCTGTTACACCGTCAAAGAGCCTGTGAATTTGCGCCGAGCCTTTCACGCTGTCAGTGAGAACGCTAGAGCCTTGAGAGCTTCACAGTCGTTGAAGGACGGAGACGTTGCGACATTCGGAAAACTCATGAACGCCTCTCATGTTTCGTTGAGAGATTACTATGAAGTTACTGTGCCTGAACTCGACTTGCTGGCTTCGTTGGCGTGGGAGTTTGACGGCGTTATAGGTTCGAGAATGACTGGAGGCGGTTTCGGAGGCTGTACGGTGAGCATCGTTGAGGGCGGAAGAGTAGAGGCTTTCAAGGAACATGTCGGCTCTGAGTACGAGAGACAGACGGGAAGGAAGGCAAGTTTCTACGAGACTGTTATTGCTGACGGAGCTGGAAAAATTGAACGTGTATAATACGCTCCGTTAATCTCAGAAATTGAAAGGCGGTAACAATGTTAGTACGCAAAATTTTAACGGTGATTATTCTCGTCCTCCTTGCCTTTTCTGCCTCATATGCTGATGACGAAATAAATTCCATTGAACAGCTCAACGATTCTCGCTGTGTAATAGGATTGTTTGACGCTGGGCCATGCACGGACGCTTTGAAACTGCACCTCCCGAAAGCAAATCTTCAATACTTCACCGGCCCTGATATATACATAGCGGTCAAATTCGGCAAAGTTGACGCTGTTGCTTACGACAATTCCCAAATGGCTATGGCGATAAGGGACGGCCTTGAAGGCGTGAAGATTCTTCCGGGCAGTATAGGCGAACTCTTCAACGGAGCTGGAGTCTCAAGAGTCTCAAAAATTCCCGGCCTCAAGGAGAAACTCAATCAGTTTTTGAAAGAAGCCAAAAAGGACGGGACAATCAGCGATATGTTAGAACGCTGGGTAAGAAAAAAAGACTACAAAGTCCCGGACATTCCAGAGCCTTCAAACCCTCAATTCACACTCACTGTAGCAACAACAGGTCTCGTTATGCCGTTCAGCTTTTACGAGGGGAATAATCTCACAGGCTTTGACATTGAGCTTGCGAGGAGATTTGCTTTGTGGCTCGGTGCTGGCCTTGAGTTTAAGGTCTACGGCTTCGGCGGTGCTTACGCAGCGTTAAGGGGGGGCGATGCTGACTGCCTTCTATCTAACCTTCAGATTACGGAAGATCGCAAAGGAAGTGTTGACTTCTCCGACCCCATATATGTAACGAAAATTGTGCTTCTTGTTCGCGGCAAAAGAGATACGGATTACAGCTCCGATGAATTTATGCCGGTTGTATGGAGTCCGTCAACGTCAGAAAACGACAACTCCGCGCTGATTAGTGAGTACAACGGGAAAAATATCGCTGTCGGAACAGGGTCAATACAGTCAATACAAATCCCGAAAATTCTGCCCAAGTCGAAAATCACATACCTTGACACAGCCGCTAATCTCAATCAGGCGTTGAGAGTGGGAAAAGTTGACGCTGTTGCAACTGATGACGCTGTAGCCTACGCGGTCGAAAGAGAGAACGCAGACTTTACACACGCTGACGGCTATCTCAGCACTTACGATAACGCTTTTGTTTTTCCCAAGCGAATGACGGAAAGACAGAAGAAAATTGC
>CAJODC010000007.1 GCA_905233215.1 uncultured Synergistales bacterium | reverse complement strand
AAACGCCTTTGGAGAGGACGTAAGACGGAGGCAGAAATGCCGCAACGCTGACCTCGTTGAATTAGGAAGCCCCAGCTTCTATAAGCGGGGGTAGTTCACTTGCTGTCAAGAATGTATGGAGTTATCACCATTACGACCTGAGTCTTGGAGTTTGAACGGCTGTTATCATAGGTGAACAGTTCGCCCAAAAGAGGAATGCTTCCCAAAACTGGAATGCGTGATTTGTTCTTACCCTGATTTTCGTGGAACAGTCCGCCGACAACAAACGGCATTCCGTCCTTCACTCTCACTTCAGTTTTGACCGACCGTGTTGTTGTAACGGGCATCTGTTCGCCTGTGCTGCTGGTCTGAGTTCCGATAACATCGCCAGTGCTTATGTCAAGCGTCAATGTAACGTAACCGTCCCGGCCTATTCTCGGTGTAAACGTCAATTTCGGTCCGACCTCTTCGGTTGACCAAGTTACTGTACCTTTCTGATTGTCCCTGTCCGAAACATACGGGTAATCCTGAGTCAGGTTGACTTCGGCCTTTTTGCCGTCAAGAGCGATGACTGATGGGTTGGCAAGCACTTTACCTTTTGCTTTCTGTTCCAGTGCAGTGAACGTGTCGGTTATGACTTTGCTTGTCCATACACTGCGGCCAGTCGGCGATCTGTCAGCACGGTAATCTATCTTCAGACCTCCTTCACCGCCGAGTGCTATCTGTATGTCGTTGTAGGCTATGTTGAGGGCGTTTTGCACGGCAAGCGTGTCGTTGTCATTGAACTCGAAGATGCTCGCCTTTATCATCACTTGTTTTTCAGGAGTATCAAGTACGCTGATTAACTCTTCGACTTCCTGCATTTTCGCCGGATTAGTCTTGACGTGAAGAGTCTTCATTCTTTCGTCAAGAGTTATCGCGCTCTCCTCGACTGCTGCTAAAGTCTTCAACATTGTGCTTACTTGGGCAGGGTCGGCAAAATTTATCTTGAAATGTTTGATTGAATTTGCTCCCGAAAGTTTGTACAGTCCTTCTCTTGAACCGAATGTCAACGTGTTTAAGCCTGAAGCGTAACAAGCTACGTCATAAGCTCCCATCAGATAATTCATGACATCATCGACTCTGACATCATTGAGCGTCATAGTGATAAGTATTTCATTCTCTTGTGTCGTTATCTGAGTACTTCTAACGCCTCCGTTATCTACGGTCTGCTCTGAGCGCACTATTTTTTTGGGGAACGAAGGATCTATTATCACGTTACGGCCGATATAAGCCATTATGCCTCGAATTACATCTACCAATGAAGCGTCTCGAAGTTCAAGCGTTACTCTGTCGCTGACCATGAAAGGAAGTTTTGTATCAGGAGACGGGATTGTTTTTGGCGGCGGAACGTAAGTGTTACTCAAAGTCAAATCCTGCTTCATTTCCGATTTAACACGAATAGTCATTCCGTCAACACCGCGAAGAACTGAATGAACTTTCAAGGGAACGTTAGATTTTATTTCCATTTCGACACTAAACGAAACATCATCAGAGACGTTAGCGACATCAAAATGATACAGCAGCGGCATCGTCTCAAATATTGAAAGTACAGATGACTTTATAGTTTCAGGGTGATAGGCTTTAGTTTCCTCCAGCGTTATGAGAAGCGTAGTATTATCTCTGACCGAGCATTCAGGATTAGGAAGACTGCGCCCGGTCAGCCTCACTATAAATTCATCTTCACCAAGCTGATATATTTTGCAGGTTCTAAGAAGAGGACCATTATATTTTTTGGGCGATGATTTTACGGCAGCATGTGAAATACCGCTCATTGAAATCATAGCTGTCAAGATTAAAACGAACATAAATCTACGTAATATAAGCATATTTCACTTCACCTTTTTCTGATTTCCAAGTAAGTAAAATATATTATACAACATTAACGGGATTTTTTGATTCTGTCGTATTTCGGAATTTCAGGAACATCTCCGCTGATTTCCTGTTCATTGACAACTATGGTAACAACTTTCGGAGTTATTGACGCTACAAAACCGCTGTCGTCAGGAAGCATTTCGCCTTCTTTGAGAATTGTATTCTCTCCGTTGCCGGTGTCAACAACAGCAACTCTATTGTCGTCCTCACCGATCATGACCATTTTGATTTTGAGGGGCCCGGCCTTGATCGTGTTGCCCTGCGGTGTTGAAGCTGTCCCGGTCGATGAAGTGCCTGACGGAGTGTTGACCGCTCCGAAAGGGTCAAGCTCATTTCCTTCGGGATTCAGGTTGAATGGCATGTTGTGAAGACTGTCAAGAGCTGTAGCTATTGCATCACCGCCGTTTCTCACTATGTCTACAGCCTGAGCAAGCTCGGTGATTCTCTGGAGGGTAGCTTCGTTGCCGGGAAGCTGAGTCTCTTGGAATAAATCGGGGTCAATGGGTGTCCTCGTGTCAGCGAGTGTATTCGCTCTGAAATAGTTGAAACCTGCCCAAGCCATTCCCAACAAAAGAACGCCGAAACACAAGTAACGCACAATTTTTGATTGCTCATCGTCAAAAACGCCGGTCAGCATTTCATAAAAGTGTACAGCAGCTTCACGGTCGTTCATAATTATTCCTCCGTAATAACTTCAAGTGTCAAATCAACTTCAACAAGTTCCTCAGGCAGATTGTGATTACGTTTGAGGCTCATTCTTGTTATTCTGGCAGCTGCAGGAAGTTCGCGTATATCGGCAAGCATTTTGATGATTTCGTAATAATCGCCGTCAAATTTCACTTGGAGAATATTATCTTTGGTCTCAGCGTCAGTCTGTCCCGATGTAGCAACGTATAGAAGACTTATGTTGTGAAGCTCCATTAACTGACGGAGCATCGAGAAGAACACTACAGCGTCAGGAACGGCAGTGGCTTTATTTATGCTGAGATAGGATATTCTTTTGAGGTTTGAGTTTCTTGCTTCCAAGCTGGTTATCGTTCCTGTACTGTTTGTAGTCTCAGCGTTCAAAACATCGTATTCCTCACGGAGGCTGTGAAGTTTGCTGATTGAATACTCAACTCCACCGCAGAGCAATAGCGACAACAACACAAATACCACAGTGAAAACCAAATTGATATTCTTAATCATGATGAATCCCTTTGTGAAAAATTATAACGGTGATTATACCAGCAAAAATTTTTTGTCAGCGAATGAAGTTTGTGTTGATGACTTCCTCGTGGACTGGGACTTTCACGCCTGAGTTCACGCACTTCAATAGCCACGCCATATTCTCGCCGAGTGTCCTCATAGTCTGCATTCCCTCTAAATCCTGCCTCACTTGTTCGGGAGTGTTGCCGTGAACTTCGTTCCAGTACTGAGAGGCGACAACGGGCATGTTGTTGATGGTGAAGTACTTGTTGAGACGGTCGAATGATGCCGTGTTGCCTGCCCTCCTGCATGTTACGACACAGGCTCCGGGCTTGTTCTGCCACTTTTCGCCCCCTGACAGGAAGAATCTATCGAGGAATGCGCAGAGACTCCCGGCAGGACCGCCGAAGTACACCGGCGAGCCGATGATGAGTCCGCTGAAGTCGTCAGCTCTGGCGTTCAGCTCGTTGACGGAGTCGTTGAAGACACAGCGTCCTATCTCGAAGCACTTGAAGCAGGCGACACAGCCCTGAACAGCTTTTTTTCCGAGCCAGAATATTTCGGAGTCGATGCCGTTTTTCGACAGAGACCCGGCGACTTCTGACAGTGCCGTGAATGTACAGCCGTGTTCGTTTGGTGAACCGTTAATCATCAAAACTTTCATAACTTTTAGCTCCTTTGAAAAATTTTCCAGTCTATTTTACCGCTGAAATTACATCACGGTTTACAATGAAAAAATTTTTGGTTGACAATAAAAATTAAGCAATTTTGCTGTATACTATACTAATAAATTGAGGAAAGGCGTGATGCAATCATGAATATAGAGGTAAAAAGATGTTGACGTTAGATAAAGTATATCATGCAGCGTATGTTCTCAGGGAATGCGCGAGGAAGACGGATCTTATCGCCGCTCCATTGCTCAGTGAAGAACACAATTTATACCTCAAGACCGAAAATTTACAGGTAACAGGAAGTTTCAAACTCAGAGGAGCGTACTACAAGATTTCACAGCTCAGTGACGAGGAGAAGTCAAGAGGTATCGTAGCGTGTTCAGCCGGAAATCATGCTCAGGGAGTCGCAATGGCAGCGTCAAGGAAAGGCATTCCGGCGACAATCTGTATGCCCGACTCCGCTCCGGTCATGAAAGTCGAAAGCACAAGGAGACTCGGAGCGAACATCGAACTCATTAAGGGAGCATACGATGACGCTCACGACAGAGCCGTTCAGCTTGTTCAGGAAACAGGAGCGACATTCATTCACCCTTACGATGACGACCATGTTATAGCAGGTCAGGCGACAATAGGACTGGAAATCCTCGATCAGCTTGAGGACGTTGAAGCGATTGTAGCTCCGATAGGCGGAGGCGGTTTGATTTCGGGAATAGCGTTCGCTGTCAAGTCGTTGAAGCCTGATGTCAAAATCTACGGAGTTCAGGCAGAGGGCGCACCGTCAATGTACGAGTCATTCAGGGCGAAAGAACGCAAGATGCTTGATTCTGTGTCAACTTTCGCTGACGGTATAGCGGTCAAGAATCCCGGTGAAAATACGTTCGAGATAATTTCACGTTACGTTGACGATATTGTCTGCGTAAGCGAGGACGAAATCGCCGCCGCTATCCTAGCGTTGATTGAACGTCAGAAGCTCATCGCCGAAGGTGCAGGGGCTGTCCCGGTAGCAGCAGCGATGTTCAAGCGTCTTCCCATTGAGGGAAAGAAAACCGTCTGCATCGTCTCAGGCGGCAACATTGACGTGAACATTCTTTCACGTGTCATAACTCGTGGAATGATGATGACCGGACGCAACGTGAATTTGACGATTGAACTTGTCGACAAGCCCGGACAGCTTCAGCAGGTCAGCGAGATAATAGCTTCGTGCGGTGCTAATGTTGTTGCGGTCTCTTACGATCACGGCGATACTAAGATGGCAATAAATTCGTGTTTCCTGAAAATCGCTCTTGAGACTCTGAATAGCGGACAGATTGACGTTATCAGAAAGAAACTCGGCGATGCAGGCTTCAGGATTGTAACAGAAAGGGTATAAGGGGAAGTGTTATGAAGAAGAAATTTTTGACGGCAATATTAACGGTAGTGATGATGACGGGCTGTGCTGATGCTGCGAAGTGGAAAGAGTTTACTTTCACAGAAGATGTCAGCTTGGGACTTGCTGAACTTGCTCAGTACTGCAACGTTCATGACGTGAAAATGAACGATATTTTTTGGGCGAACAGTGTAACGAGTGCAGATATTACGGCTGGGAAAGTGCTTTACCTTCCTGCGAATCATGCCGAACTTTTAGCGATATGGCAGCATACTGGAGCGTGGCAGCCTACAGCGTTAGTCCCGGTAACAAGCGCAGCAGCTGCGAAACGTGCCGTGAAAGATGAGCCTGTTACGGTCAAGACTCCTCCGAGTCCTCCGGCTGTCTCGCCTGACACAAAAGAGGCATCTAAACCGCAGAATGATGATGACATCATGGCCAAGCTCAGGGAGGAAGTCAAAGTAGAATCGGTGAACTTCCCGAAAGAGCCGGTCAAAGCCGAAAAGCCTGCGCCCGCTCCTGTCGCTGTTCAGCCGGAAAAAACTCAGCCTCAAACGAATCTCAAGATTGACACAAGGAAGCGTGAGACTCCCGAAAAAGTCATCGCCAACACCGCCAAGCCCGACAAGATTTTGACCAGCAAGAGGAAGCCGACGAAACCCGAAATTCCCGGCCTCATGGATCCAATCATCATACTTTCGCCGAACGGAGACCCCTCAAAAGGCCCGATGAGGCTCGTAATCTCAGGCGATAAAGTCGAAGTCGTACAGCTTCCGAAGAGCGCAGCACCGAAACGCCCAAGTCTTTCCGATCTTGATCACACTTTCGGAACGACTCCGAGCTATCTTCCTCATTACAACGTAACGCCGAAGAAGCGTGATCCCTTCATTCTGAACATGGGCAATCTTGCCGGGAAAATGCTCTGGCCTGTTGACGGTAAAGTTTCATCGCCTTTCGGGAAATGGCGCGGCAATCACCGTCATCAGGGTATAGATATTCCCATGCCTGCCGGAACTCCTATCAGGGCAGCGAAAAACGGTGTCGTCTCACGTACCGGGAATAATTCGACAATGGGCTTCAGGGGTTACGGGAACTTCATACTGATGGATCACGGCGATGACGTTCAGACTTTCTACGCACACTGCCTGAGCGTTACCGTTATTCAGGGACAGAGGATCATGCAGGGTCAAATCATAGGCTATGTCGGAAGCACAGGACGTTCAACGGCGAATCACCTTCATTTTGAGGTTAGAGTCGGAAACAATAAGGTTGACCCTATGCGTTATCTTGCAGGCAATTCACAGCTTGCTTCCACTAAATAGAAAGGAGCTTCAAAACTTGAACTTTCAGGAAATATATTTCAGGCTGGAAAATTTCTGGTCTCGTCAAGGCTGTATCATTCAACAGCCTTATGACATTGAGGTCGGAGCAGGTACTATGAATCCTGCTACCGCTCTCCGTGTTCTTGGGCCTGAGCCTTGGAGGGTTGCTTACGTTGAACCGTCAAGGAGACCGTCAGACGGCCGTTACGGAAAGAATCCCAACAGGTTACAGCATTACTATCAGTATCAGGTCATAATCAAGCCCGCTCCGGCGAATATTCAGGAATTGTACATCGAGAGCCTTGCCAGTTTAGGCATCAATCCCGATGAGCATGACATAAGATTTGTTGAAGACGACTGGGAAAACCCTTCAACGGGCGCGTGGGGTTTAGGCTGGGAAGTTTGGCTTGACGGAATGGAGATCACACAGTTCACTTACTTCCAGCAGCTTGGCGGTCTTGACATGGAGAATGTACCGGCTGAAATAACTTACGGCATCGAGAGAATCGCAATGTACGTTCAGAAAGCCGACAGCGTTTATGATTTGGACTGGTCAGGAAAAGTGAAGTACGGCGATGTTCACTTACAGAACGAAATCGAACAGTCTCACTATAATTTCGAGGTCGCTGATACTGAAATGCTCTTCAAACTTTTCGCAATGTACGAGAAGGAAGCCGGAAGAATTTTGGACGAAGGCTTCGTTCTGCCTGCTTATGATTACGTTCTGAAGAGTTCGCACACATTCAACCTTCTTGACGCTCGCAACGCTATAAGTGTAACCGAAAGAACGGGCTACATCTCACGAGTCAGGGCATTGGCGTGCAGGTGCGCAGAGGCTTACAGGAAACAGCGTGAAGAGATGGGCTTCCCTTTAATGGAGAAGTTCACGAACGAGACAGGAAAATTTTTCGGGGACTAAAGGAGGCTCAATCAATGGCAATAAAAAATGTCTTGCTAGAAATAGGAACAGAAGAAATACCGTCAAGATTCATTCCGTCATCGCTTGAGACCCTCAAGGAGAACGCCGAGTCATCATTTTCCGCCAACAGGCTGACGTTCCGAGACGCTAAGACCTACGCGACACCGCGCCGACTCGTTCTCATCGTAACAGGAGTCAGCGATTCTCAAGCCGAACAGGTCGACATGCTCAAAGGGCCTCCCGTTTCAGCGGCTTATGACGACAATGACCAGCCCACAAGAGCGGCGATAGGTTTCGCAAAGGGAAAGGGAATTGACGTAAACGACCTGAAGATTATCGAGGTCAACGGAGTGAAATACATTGCCGCCGAAGTCCGTCAGGAGTCAAAAACAGCACTCGAAGTTCTGCCGGAAATCATGAAGGGACTCATTGCCGGATTAACTTTCCCGAAGAGCATGTACTGGGACAAATCCGGCGTTCGTTTCGCTAGGCCGATTCGATGGCTTTTGGCGATGGCTGATGATAAGGTGATACCGTTTGAGTTCGGCGGAGTCGAGTCTGGAAACAGGACGACAGGTCATCGCTTCATGGGTCATAAAGTCATCGACATAAAGGACGCTTCAGAGTTTCTTGACGTTCTCTATGACAACAGCGTTATACTCGATCAGGAAAAACGCCTCCAGAAGATGAAAACTTCAATAGCATCGTTACAGAAAGACCTTGACGGAAACCTTGAAGTTGAAATGGACCCGGCAATTCTTGAGGAAAATTTATATCTTGTTGAGTACCCTGTACCTTTTGCCGGGACTTTCGACAAACGTTATCTTGAAATCCCTGAAGAAGTCCTGACTACTTCAATGAAGAAGAATCAGAAATATCTCGCTGTCCGCAACAAAGACAAAGGCGGAAAGCTCGCCAACTATTTTGTCGGAGTGAGCAATAATCTTGTGCCTGACATGGGAGTAATCCGGGAAGGCAACGAGAGAGTTTTACGTGCAAGACTTGAGGACGCTGCGTTTTTCTGGGAGGAAGACAGGAAAATTCCTCTTGCTTCGTATGTCGAACGCCTGAAAACCGTAACGTATCAGGAAAAATTAGGAAGCGTCTACGATAAAGTCATGTTGACAAGGAAGCTGGCTCTCTGGTTCTGTGAACACTACGGAATGAATGACATCGCCTCGCTTGTTGACAGAGCCGCTTACCTGTCGAAAGCCGATCTTGTAACGTCAATGGTCTTTGAGTTCACCGACCTTCAGGGCGTAATGGGGCGTGAATACGCAAAGTCAGCAGGCGAAGACCCCAGAGTCGCACTCGCTCTGTATGAACAGTACTTGCCCTTGACGGCTTCAGGCAAGACTCCGACTGATGATGTCGGCGCGATTTTGGGACTCTCCGAACGTGTACACATCATCACGGCGTGCCATAAGGCCGGGCTTGAGGCTACAAGTTCGCAGGACCCTTACGGACTGAGACGGGCGGCAAGGTGTATCAATGAGACGCTTTTCGCTAGAGGCTACAGCTTCAACATGGCCGAAGCAGTTGACGAGGCGTGCAAAATCAACGAGGTTGACGAAGCAGTGAAGACGAGAATACTCGACTTCATGAGACAGAGATTGAACGCTCAATTACGTGAGAAGGGCTATGACGCTGAACTTGTGAACTTGGGCATAACCGCCGCCGGTAACGTACCGTATCAGGCCATGAAACTGATTGACACTCTCTCGAAAGTGAAGGCTGAAGAATGGTTCACCGGTCTTGCAGCTTCTGCACTGAGAGTGAAGAATATTTTGGCTAAAAACGCTAAGGGACTCGCTGAGACTGAGATTGACAAGTCATTGATGACGGTTGACGCTGAGATGAGTCTTTACGCTGAAGTTGCGAGAGTAGCCGATAGAGTTCACGAGGCTGTGAAAGTTTACGACTGGGAAGGGCTGACGAAATTGCTCGCTGAACTGTCGCCGGTTGTCGCTAAATTCTTTGATGATGTCATGGTAATGGATAAGAACGAGAAAGTCAGGAACAACAGAATCGCTCTTCTCAGGGAGTGCAACAAATTATTCCTTGAGGCCGGAGACTTGAGCATTCTGTCTTAGAGTTTAGAGCTCCTCTCAGCGAATGAGGGGAGTTTGTTTTTACTGAATTTGCGCTAAGTATTTTTATCGGTATCCACTATGTATTTTTTGCAAGGTGTGATATTATTCATTCAACTTTAATTTTCAGAATAACGAAATCGGGGGCGAATGACATTGAAAAAGGATACCAACGGAAAAATCAAGGTAACATTAAGTTTTATATTAGGCTTCGGACTGATTATCAGTCTAGTTATAGGTCTTGGCATTCTTAGATTCCATGCAGCTCGTTTAGCCTATTACCTTGAGTCTGTGAATCAGTCTATTCAAAAATATTCTGATGAAGAAGTGATATTAAGGCAGGAACTTTCCGCTCTTGTCGCACCTATCAGAATATACTCTTACTGCAAGGAAAGTTTGGGAATGCAGAAAGTTGTGAAAGCTGAAACGCTCCCTGTACGAATGATAACAAAAACTTTCACGGCCTCTCAAAACAATCAGCCCTCGATCCTTAAAGGCTGGCGGTCGGGTTTAGCGTGGCTTTTAGGAAAGTAGAATGTCTCCGAAAAATCAGGAAAGAGCAGGTAATCCTTGGATACTTTTCGTGTTATTCTTTGCCGTTATAGGCTGTACGTTAATCGCTAGACATTGTTACCCTAACCCGTTAGTTGTCCAGCAGTCCCAGCATCAATACTGGCGGAAAGTCCCGCTCAAGTCAACAAGAGGAATAATTCAAGACGTTAAAGGCAACGCCCTCGTAATATCCGAGACGCTGCCGTCATTTGCTGTTGACCCGGCAATGATAAACTCCGAAGACCTGCTGAAGATTTCACAGATAGTTTCGCCCGAAGTAACCGCTAAAATTCATTCCCTCATGGGTACAAAATCACGCTTCACATGGATAAATCACAAGATTTCCGAGCATGAAGCGTTGAAGTTCAAAGAGCTGATGAAGACAGTGAGAGGCTTGCGTGAAATTGATGAGCCTTACAGGAAATACACTAATCAGCGTTTGATGTCTCACGTTCTGGGCTTCTGCGACAATGAAAACAAAGGTCAGGCAGGAATCGAACAGCAATGGGACAACACGCTCTACAATCCTCCGGGTCAAAAAATAGTTGTCCGCCGTCGAAACAGTCAAGCAGCTTCCCTCATGGAACGTCAGCCGGAAAGACGTTCGGTTACGCCGATAATCACGTTGACACTCGACAGCAGGATTCAATACGTTGTCGAAAAACATTTATTCAAGACAGCCGAAAACGAGCGGGCGAAGTGGGCGGTCTGTATCTGCATGAATCCCAACACCGGCGAAATTTTAGCGATGGCAAGCTACCCTACATACGATCCTTCAAACCGTAAGAGTCTCACGGATGAAGCACTTTCAAACGGAGCAATCAGCCGGACATATGAGCCCGGTTCAACCTTCAAGCCCGTATACATGGCCATCGCTCTCGAAAGGGGCTGGGTCAAAAAAAACGAAATGTTCTTCTGTCCGGCAAAATTGAAAGTCGCTGACGGCTTCATCAGAGAGTCAGATGCTCGTGTAGCACTCGGCAACGTCAGCACCGCACAGCTCCTCATCAAGTCATCGAACGTTGGAATGGCTCAGATAGGAATCAGGGCTGACAGGTTGAAGACTTACGAGAGCCTTCAGACGATGGGCTTCGGCCAAGAACCTGACATCGAGCTTCCCGGAGTCTCACGCGGAATACTCCCTTACCCTGAGAACTGGCGAGGAATAACCCCCGCAAACATCGCAATCGGTCAGGGTCTAGCGGTTACTCCCCTTCAGCTCACAACGGCAATGGCTGCGGTCGTCAATGGCGGAAAACTCATGAGTCCCTACATCGTCAAGGAAGCTGTCAACTCTCTCGGCGAACTCGTCTACAGGGGAGAGCCTAAAGTAATGCGTGAGGTTATGACACCTGAGACAGCAGCGTGGATACGTAATGCGATGAGGGACGTTATCACCGAAGGCACAGGCAAAAGAGCGGCGACTAAGATTGTGGACGTTGCAGGCAAGACAGGCACGGCACAGGTTGCAGGAAAAGGCGGTTACGCTCCGGGAAAATATGTTGCGTCATTCATAGGCTTCTGGCCTTACGAAGAGCCGAAATACCTCATGTTAATCGCAATCGGCGAACCGTCCAACGGAAGATATTACGGCGGTGAACTTGCTGCTCCCGTGTTCAAAGCAATAGTTGAAGAAATGGCAGAACTCGAATATTATTCGTGAACTACCGCCCCTTACAGCGTTGCAACATTTCTGTTTCCGTCTTACGTCCTCTCCAAAGGCGTAAATTTCCTGCGTCCCACAGGTATTTTGTTTACTCAGCAATATCATATTTCTCGCTGCGTGTATGTCACGGTCTTCTTTGTATCCGCATTCACATTCATACACTCGGTCAGCTAACGTTATATCTTTCTTCAGTTTTCCACAGCAGGGACAATATTTCGTTGTTGGCACATTTGCCGGAAGCACTGTTACATGCTCATTGCTCATTAGTTTCGCTTTCACTAGTCCTAACACTGAATGCTGTACTGTTTTACCGAACAACCCTTTATGCCAGCCCTTAAGATTTTCGTCCTGCATGTATACTTGTTCATGTTCTAACCATCAGGGAGATTCAGCAGTTTAGCGTTTGCTATCTCAAGGCCGGAGATGTTCCAAAATTGTTTTGCTCCCTTGATTCTTATACGCTTCTTAAAGCCTTGAAGCCCTATGTGGTTCTCGTCATAGAATCTATACGTTACTCCATATTGCTGAAGATTTATTGACTTATAGTCCGACTTGTAACGCAACGCTCCGATTTTGTGGTTATGTTTCTTCAGCGTGGAAAGCGACTTCAAACTATGCTTTATGCCCTGAATTATTGATTGTCTCATCTGCGAGCCTAAATATTGCAGCTCATGCGTTACCGGCTGTCGGTCTTTGTCTAATCCGTTCACTGTTAATATCTTGGTGTCGTAGTCGTTTATGTCATGCTCCTTCGTGAAGGTTAATGCGTGGTTATAGAGCCATTTAGCTTCAACAAAAAGCATTTTCATGTGAAGTTTTTGCGCTTCATTAAGATGAGAGATGTCGATTTTCACGCAATATGCACGGCAAACCTGAGACTTGCGTTTTTGCTTAGTCTGTTTTCCCTTCTCCCGTATTCTATTGTTCTTGGCTAATCTTTCTTCTTCTGTCATGATACTTCACGTGAAAATTATACTATAATAACGTAACTTATCTCCCACTTATAGAAGTAGGAGTCTTTTTGCGGTTTTATGATAAAAAATTTCTTGAAGGCAGGTTAATGTTTTGAGCGTCAATTTTGAGGAAGTCCTGAGATTCATTCGGGCTAAAGGCGGTAACGCTGAAGTCAGTGTGAAGTCTCAGGACGATTTTAATGTGAAAATTTCTGATGTCATCTCCGACAGCAGAGACGTAACAGAAGGTACTCTCTTCGCTTGCATAACAGGTGAAAATTCCGACGGTCATAAATTCGTCAGCATGGCCGAGAAAAACGGGGCTTGCGCTCTCTTGTGTGAACACAAAGTCGACTCGTCATTGCCTCAGATCATCGTTGAACGTGTCAGAGATCATCTCGGCGAAGTCTCATCACTGGTCTACGGCAATCCGTCAGAAAAATTGCTCATGGTCGGCGTAACAGGCACTAACGGAAAGACTACAACAACATACATCACACGAAGCATTCTTCAATCAGCCGGAATCAGAACGGGGCTTCTCGGTACAATCATCGAGAGCGATGGAGTTACCGACAAGGAAGCCGACAGGACTACCCCCGAAAGCTGCATCGTTCAGCGTCAACTCGCTCACATGGCCGGCAACGGCTGCGGTGCGTGTGTAATGGAAACGTCATCGCATGGATTGTTCTTGGGACGATTGAAAGGCGCAAGGTTTGACGTTCCAGTATT
The DNA here is from genome assembly GCA_905233215.1 of uncultured Synergistales bacterium. GTDB lineage: Bacteria > Synergistota > Synergistia > Synergistales > Aminobacteriaceae > JAFUXM01. The sequence continues at coordinate 81,245 of CAJODC010000007.1, read as the reverse complement.
CACTAATCTTTACCCTGAACACTTGGATTTTCACAAGGACATGGAAAATTATTTCGCCGCTAAAAAATTGCTCTTCACGAATTACACGAAGCAGAATTTTAGAGGCGCGGTCAATTTCGATGACCCTTACGGAAAGAGACTCGCTGATGAGTTCGGAGAGAGGCTGCTCAGTTTTGGGTTGACCGAAGGAGCTGACTCAAGAGTTGTTGACTCGAAAACGAGCATTGACGGCACCGACTTGACGATTGAAACTAAGGGCTATAACGCCCTGACTCTTCACAGTCCGCTTGTCGGAGGCTTCAACATAATGAACACTCTCTGCGCTGTTACGGCCATGAGAGGAAGGGTTGACGATGAAGCGATCGTGAAGGGAGTCGCTAATGTCCCTCAAGTGCCCGGAAGGCTCGAACGTATTGACCTCAACAACGGAGCGTGTGTCTTTGTCGATTTCGCTCACACTCCTTCAGCCTTGAGGAGCGTTCTCAGTGTCATCAGGAAACTTTCAGGCGATGGAAGAAGGATTGTGTCAGTGTTTGGTCATGGAGGAGGACGCTATCAGCAGAACAGACCCGAACTAGGGAAGGCTGCCTCAGAGTTCGCCAACGAAATCATCATCACTTCCGACAACGCACGTGATGAAGACCCAGCCGAAATAGCGAAGTCAATCGCTTCAGGCGTATCAATCCCCTATCGTATCATCACCGACAGGCCCGAAGCAGTCAGAACAGGTCTCGAAAGTCTCAAGAACGGCGACATTCTCGTGATAACAGGCAAAGGCCCGGAGAGGTTCATAACAATCAAGGACAGAAAAATTCCATTCAATGACGCTGAAGCCGTCAAATCATGGAGGGATTCGCACTGATGAACATGAAACTCAAAGAACTTTTTGCTGACGTTCCCGGAAATATCGCTGATGTTGAATTTCCTTCACATCTTGCGACTGACAGCAGGGACGTTATACAGGGCGGTGCGTTCGTTGCTCTTGAGGGCGAAAGGACTGACGGACACAATTACATTCCTCAGGCTGTAGCGAACGGCGCAGGACTTCTCATCGTCAGAAAAGGCAAGAAGCCTGAAGGCGTTACAGTCCCTGTCGTTGAACTTGATGACCCTGAAAGGGATTTAGCCGAAACAGCCTCAAAAAAGCTCAAAGCTCACAATCTCAGGGACATAATCGGGATAACAGGCAGTGTCGGCAAAACAACAACAAGAGCTGCCCTTCAAAAAGTTTTGTCGCCACGCTTCAAAGTCCACGCTCCCGAAAGAAGTTTCAACACTCTCATCGGCTGTACGTCAACAATAATGGCGATGCCTCTTGAGACCGAGATTTTGATTCTTGAGTTCGGTGCGAACAAGCCCGGCGAAATCAAAGAGCTTACCCGATATTTTCCGCCGTCAATCGCAATCTTGACAGCAGTTGCTCCCGTTCACCTTGAGGGCTTCGGAACTGTTGAAGGAGTGTTGAAAGAAAAAATGGAGATAACGAACTCTGCGAACCTCCGAAAAATTATCTTCAACAACGACAATGAATACCTTTGCGAGGCGTTCAGGTATTACGTCAGGTCAATGGGTGTCGGCGAAAACAAAGACTCCGATTTCGTGATCAGTCATGACACTTCAGAATACGCTCTCCCGGCAATGTCATTCATTCTGGCCTGCCGTCTGACTCAGGAGGTAGCACGCTTCACCGTCAACATCTGGGGCAGACACAACGCCGTTCCTCTCTCGCTCGCTTCTGCAACAGCACACGAGCTTGACATCAGCCTTCAGGAATGCGCAGACGCTCTCAGCGATTTTCAGGCACTGACGGGGAGAGGACGTGTGATGATTCTTGACGGCGGAAAGAAATTCCTTGTTGATGACGCTTACAACGCTAACCCGGCATCAATGAGCGCGTCCCTTGAGACTTTCGCAAAGGTCAAGTGTTCAGGCAAAGTCGCCGTACTCGGTGAGATGCGTGAGCTTGGCGAAAACTCGGTTAAGTATCACAGTGAGTTATCACCGCTCCTTGAAGGCATTGACACGGTTATACTTGTCGGAAAAATTTGGCCTGAAGCGTTGAAGGGGGATTACATTTTTGTTGACGACTGGAAATCAGCTCTTGACGCACTGAGAAAAATTGATGACTGGCAGGGCTTGTTGATTAAAGGCTCAAACAGTATCGGCCTCGCTAACATAGTGAAGGAATTTGAGCGATGATTTTTCTGACAACGCTAATTTTTCTCGCACTCAGCGTAATTCTTCAACACTTCTGGATAAAGTATCAGCGTCATTTTCACCTCACGCAGATTCAGAAATCTTACGGCGTAAACATCGACAACGAAATCAAAGAAAAGACTCCTTCAATGGGAGGAGTAATTTTCTTGTTACTGGGATTTCTAGCGATGGCCATGAATTTTTCGGTCGATAATCTTCTCTTCTGGTCATTGCCGATTTTGAGCGGTTTCATCGGCTTCGTTGATGACTGGCTGAAGTTCAGGACTCACACGAGTGAGGGATTTCGGAGTCTGTCGAAGCTGAAATGTCAGTTAATGCTCTGTGCTTTTTGGGTGATTGCGGTTTTCGTTCGAGGGAAATTGGGACTTTGGCCGGGACTTTGGGACATGGGCGGATTGCTTGCCGTTCCTGTAGCGTTTCTGATGACGGCTGGAACGATTAACGCCGTTAATATTACTGACGGTCTTGACGGCCTAGCGGGCGGAAGTTTCCTTGTGTCGCTTGCCGTGATGATGATAGTGATTCCTGTTGACGGTATGAACTCTCTCAACATGGCCGAACTTTTCGCAATGACAGGGGGCTTCATGTTCTTCAATCTGAGACCGGCAAGAACTTTCATGGGCGACACAGGCTCTCACTTTTTGGGGGGAGCGTTGGCGGCTTTGTGTGTCATGAACGGAAGGACTCTGGCAATAATCCCGGCAGGTTTCATTTTCATTGTCGAAATGTTGAGTTCAGCGATTCAGATCTTCACGATAAGGAAACTAGGACGTAAAATTTTCCTCATGGCACCGCTTCATCATCACTATCAGAAAAAGGGATTTGATGAGACGGCGGTAACGATTCGATTTTGGCTCGTTCACGCTGTAGCAGGCGTAACGCTTGGGCTTTTGTTCGCACAATAGAAAGGAGACTGCATCATGAAACGAAAATTTTTGTTGACAGTATTTGTTTTGACACTGGCACTCTTGACCGTCAACGCTTCGAGGGAGTCGAGCGAGATTAAGAGAATGGGAATTTTCATCAGCAACTTCACGGAGCTTGGCATGTTTGAGATTGATATTGACTCAATCGAGGACACTGACTTGATTCTCTTCGGCATCGGACACAACGTCATCAACAATCCGAAATCAACCGTCAAGAAATGCACCCTTCCCAACTGTGAATACGGCCCTTCTTTGATGTCGGCGTCATCAGTGGCGGAAAGCGTGAAGAAATATTTTGACGTTGAAGTGAAACACAAGAGCGTTATCGGCCATATTCCTGACGCAATCTATGACGGCAACAGCTATCATTTTGACGCTAAAGAATGGAAGGACGATACGATTTATTACGCGGAAGTTCAAGAAGTCAACAGCAAACGTGGAATAGTCGAAATGTCAGGAGAACTCTACAACATCAAGAAAAAATCCGACAGACCAGCATATTTCACGGCGACGGCGAAAAAATACAAGTGGAAGGGAAAAAACACGTGGTCAATTTTGTCGTTAAGTGTAGAATGGAAAGACCATTAAAATTCAACAGGAGGATTTTGTTATGAAAGCCAGCACTGTAGCAAAGAATTATCTTCTTCTGACGATCCTTGTTCTCTCAATGGTACTCGGATCGTGTGTCGGGTGGTGTTTTCCTGAATTTTCCTCAAACATCGCTTTTCTCGGAACTATCTTCATTCGTATGATGTTCTGTATTGTTGTCCCGATGGTCTTCGCCTCGATAGCTGGGGCGGTCGCAAACGCTGCCAATCTCGCACGCTCAGGGAAAATCATGTGGGTAACGGTCGTAACATTCGTGATAACGGGCGCAGTTGCCGCAATAATATATTTTGCGCTTGTTCTGATCTTTCCGCCGGTAACATCAGCATGGCAGGAAATCGCCCACGAGGAAATCGGGAATCACGCGACAATGACTCAAATGATCGTCAACTTCTTCACGGTTGAGGATTTTGTCGGACTTCTCACGAGAAGGGCAATGCTTCCGCTGATAGTATTCTCGATGCTCTTCGGCTTCGCAGTCAACATCAGCGGTGCAGCAGGCGAACCGATACGCAAGCTCCTCGAAAGCCTCACCGCTGTTATGCTCAAGTTCGTTGGAATCGTTACGTATTACGCACCGATAGCGTTCTTCGCAATTTTCGCCGATCTTGTTGCGACTTACGGCCCGCAGGTTTCGGAGAATTACGCAAGAGCATTGATACTATACTACCCTGTGTGTTTCATCTACATTTTCACGGCGTTCCCTGTGATGGCGTGGATAGGCGCAGGCTCTGAAGGTGTCAGGGAGATGTTCCGCCACATAACGAAGCCAGCAGTTGTCTCGCTCGGTACATGTTCGAGCATCGCTACAATCCCGACAAACATGGAAGCAGCAGCAGAGACGGGAATATCACGAGATGTCAGCGAAATAGTACTCCCTCTTGGAGCAACAATGCACATGGACGGCTCGTGCTTCTCGTGCGTCCTGAAAATAGCTTTTGTCATGGGTGTACTCGGTAAGCCTCTCACGCTGTCGGAACTTCCGATGATAGTGTTGGTGGCGGTCTTCTCAGCCGTAGGAATGAGCGGTGTACCCGGAGGCGGTTACATCGGAGAGTATATCATTTGCGCTTTGTTCTTCCCGAATCACATGGAGCTTGCATTCCCGATTCTTGTTACGATCGGAAATCTTGTTGACCCTCCAGCGACAATGATTAACGCTGCCGGAGATTATGTTGTTTCGTTCATAGTGTCTCGTTTTGTTGACGGAAAAGACTGGCTGAAGAGAGCCAGAGTCACAAGAGCCTGACGAGAATAATAAACCCTCCTGATTTTGTCGGGAGGGATTTTTTTTGTCAAAAACACAATTACGCTGCCGGGACGAGGCTTTGAATCTCCATTTCCCTCATTGCCGCAATGACTGAAGTTACGCCGTTTTTGTCGGCATCGGGCTGAAGCTGATTTTCTTTTGACGACTCGAAAATCGGCGTGCCTTTGGCGACTGTTTCAGTGTGTTCATCTTCCTTAGACATTTCAGCACGTGCCTTCATGGCGATAGCGGCGGCTTTGGCGGCAACCTTTCTGTCTTGGCCTGATGGATCGGCTGGAGCGTTGGCGGCGGCTTGAACTTTCTGCATGTTACGGAGGGTCTCTTCAGGTGTTGAGCCTTCCTTCATTCTGATTGGGACTTCTCCGCCTGTGATGTAGTTCTGACCGTCCGGGCCTTTCGTGTAAGTGTAGCTGACACCTCCGCCGAACTCGCCTGCTGCTGCCTGATGGGCTGCTTCGTGGGCGATGACTTCGTTTTGAATCTGTTTCAGTTCACGGACTTGAGCTTCTTTTTCGTAATCGGCTTTGTCTTCTTTCGACTCGGCTTTACGTTTATCGGCTTCAGCTTTGATGACGGTTTGATTGCGCTCGGTCTTCTCTGACTGTTCACGGAGGGCATCGCTGGCTTCCTGCCTCTGGCTTTCCATGTCCTTTGAGGCGATTCCTCCGCCGACTCTGTTCAGGTCTTCCTCGCTTCCCTTCATGGTTACTGACGCGCCTGTGATGTAGCGTTTGCCGTCAGTACCCATTGTGTAATGATAGACAGTGTGAACTTGTGCGCTGTCGCCGAGCTTGGCCTTCAGTGCTTGTTCTTCCGCTAGGATTTCCTGTTCCTTGAGCTGTTTAGACTGATCCGACTCTTTCTCGGCATCGTTGAGCTTCTGGACACGGGAAATATTTTGCATCGGCTCAAGATAACCGGCTGACAACATTGACGTAATCTGCATGATGATTCACCTCCGATAAAGAATATTATTTCACTATAGCCTGCACTACGGCTACAATAACAGTTACAGCTACTCCCAACAGTGTTATATACCACCCTATTTTACCAGTGAGCATATCGAGCCGTACAGACAGTGTTTTTATGTCGCCTTTCATTTCGTTTGCTGTTGCCTGATACTGCGCTAGATTTTTATCTATCATGTACTGCATAGTGGTCAGCTTCAAGCCAATCATTTTTTCCAGCGTGGCGAACTTGTCATCAATCAATTCCGCTCACCCCCGTGTGATAATTATACCCTGTTTCTACTCGATGAACATCGGACTGTCAATAATCAAACTTGCTGAATCGTCAGCGTTAGCCTTCATGACGGCGTGAACTCCGAAAGGTATGAACATGTTGTACTTCCCATGACCCGAAGGAACGCCCTTGATGACAGGCTTGCGTGAAATTCTAGCGTAGTGTAAAAGAACATCATCAAGCGTAAAATTATTCACCCCGTCAGCTTCATCATCTTCACAGCCGATGAAGTCCCCGAATAATATTCCGTTCACCCTCGTCAAAAGTCCGTTCTGATACAACTGGTTCAGCATTCTGTCGATACGGTATGGACTCTCGCCGACTTCTTCGAGCAAGAGCAGAGAGCCTGTCCCGTCAAGTTCATAGGGAGTGCCGACAAGCGAAGTTAGAACGGTGAGATTTCCCCCAGTGATTACGCCTTCAGCCCTGCCGATTATGACTGTCTCAAGTTTACGGCCTTCAGGCATCGGAATTGAACCGATAGGAGTCGTCCGTGTGAGATTGGCGAAAAAGTTTTCACGTGTGTAATCCGATTCGTATCTTTCGGTCGTGAACGATACTCCCATAGGCCCGTGAATTGTCGAGAGTCCAGCGAGTTTTCCGAGAGCGATGTGAAGAGCTGTGATGTCGCTGTAACCGATGAGGGGCTTAGGGTGCTTTGCGATCATCTTGTAGTCGAGAAGTCCGAGTGTTCTTGCCGCTCCGTAACCGCCTCGAACGCACAATATCGCTTTCACCGAGTCATCACGGAACATCTTGTTGATGTCATCGGCACGCTTCCTGTCAGTCCCTGCGAAATGTTCGTAAGCCGCTTTTGCTGACGGTGCGACTTTGACTCTGTAGCCGTGAGAGCGCAACACTTCAACCGTGCCTTCAAGGTCTTCGCTTGCTGCGTAAGTTGAAGGAGCGATGATTCCGATACAGTCTCCGGGCTTCAAAGCGTGTCCGAGCTGAAAAGCCTCAGACGTTGAGGAAAGTATCAGTAACAAAAATAGTAGAGCCGATAATTTCTTCACCAAAAAAATTCCTCCTGTCTAAATTTTAGTCATCAATTCCCAAATTAACGCCTCAAAACCGAACCAGCCTTCAGCGTGTGAAGTCTTTTCGAGAAAAGAGAGCCTTGACGCTTTCATCATGAATGATTTTACCCGTGAGGCTCCGTAATTTTTCAGTGCTGACCTTGCTTTTGTTACAGCGTATTTCTTCTTCGCCGGGTCAGCGTCAACAGCTCTCAAAGCCTCATCGCCCATGTCAGCGAAAACTGCCAGCATCATGGCCGGTCTGAGTCTGTTGGTCAGTGCCGTGAGAGTCGGCAGTAAAGGCTCATCACGAAGATGATTCAGAGAGCGTGCGACATTTTCGGGTTTACAGTCGCAAACGCCGTCAAGAAAATTCATCAATGCCCTTCCGCCCTCGTCAAACGAAAGATTTTCAGCGTCCTCAAGCGTTATGGCTCTTCCGTCAGCGTAAATCGAAAGTTTCGTGATTTCTCCTCTCAATTCTTCCTGAGACTCGACATTTTCGGCTAGAAGCTGTGCAGCGTCAGGCGAAATCGTGAAGCCCTGTTCCTTTGCGAGCGATATTAACCAGTCTTTCCGCTTCCACGGGGGGATTTGGGCTTCGGGCTTGATGATGCTGATCTGTTTTGATACCGACTTGAGGATTTTCGAGTCGCCGTTGAGGACGATGACTATCATTGTGTCGGCGTTCTCATCTTCGAGCATTGACGATAAATTTTCGGGGAAGTCTCCGAGAGTTTCAGCGTTTTCGATTATGACGGCATCACGTTGAGCAAAGAGACCGGGAGTTACTGCATTCTCGAAAAGTTTTTCCCAAGTCCCAAAAGTTACAGCGTCATACTTAGCCGAGAGAGGCCAGCCTGATTTATTGAGGCGTTCAATCTCGGCTTTAAGCTGACGGCGTTGTGACTCTGAATATTCTATTGCGGTTAAGTGAGGCATTTAGCCTTTTACTACAATGTTCACGAGTTTGTCGGGAACGGCGATGATTTTGACGATTTCTTTTCCGGCGATCTTTTCGGCAACGTAGCTTTCAGACATTATGCTTTCGGTCAAATCTTCCTTGCTCATTCCTGCCGGACGCTCAAATTTCCCTCGCATTTTCCCGTTAATCTGCACTACAACCGTAACGCTGTCCTGCACCATCGCTGACTGGTCAGCATCAGGCCATGACTCAAGACAAAGCATCTTGTCATGTCCGAGCATCTCCCAGAGTTCTTCAGTGATGTGAGGGCAGAAAGGCGACAGACAGTTCAACAGAACGTCAACGGCTTCACGCTTCAGCTCCCATGCTTCGGGCGAGTCGTCATTGACCGAGTATATGACGTTGGTGAGTTCCATCAATCTGGCGATGGCTGTGTTGAATTGCTTTTCAACGGCTATGTCGTCCGTAACGCTTGCGATTGTCGTATGGATTTTACGTTTCAGTTCACGAAGAGCGGGGGTCTTTATCTCCTTCATCGGAATAATTTTCCCGTACTTCTTGAGCTTCTCTGCGTTCTCCTCAACGTAACGCCACACTCTGTTCAAAAATCTGTGTGCGCCTTCAACGTTTCTGTCTGACCAGTCCAAATCGTTATTTGGCGGAGCAGCGAAGAGTATGAACAGACGTATCGTATCAGCTCCGTACTTCTTGACCATTTCTGTAGGGTCTACTGTGTTGCCGAGAGATTTTGACATCTTCGCGCCGTCCTTGATGACCATTCCTTGAGTCAAAAGACGTGTGAAAGGTTCTCTTGCTTCACTGAGTCCGATGTCGGTGAGGAACTTAGCGAAGAATCTGGCGTAAATCAAGTGTAAACATGCGTGTTCGATTCCTCCGATATACTGGTCAACCGGCATCCAGTACTCAACATCTTCCTTCTTGAAAGGAGCAGTCTCACAGCCCGGCGAGCAGTAGCGGTCAAAGTACCACGATGAACAGAAGAACGTGTCCATTGTGTCGGCTTCACGTCTTGCTGGGCCTCCGCAGTGAGGGCATGTAGTGTTGAGGAAGTCGGGAAGGTCAAGCAAAGGCGAATGTCCTACTTCTTTGACTTCGACATCTTCGGGGAGTCTGACTGGTAATTGGTCTTCAGGGACAGGGACGACTCCGCACTTGTCGCAGTAAACGAAAGGAATCGGAGTTCCCCAGTAACGTTGACGTGAAATCAGCCAGTCTCGTAACTTGAAGTTGACTTCACGCTTGCAGATGCCTTCTTTTTCGCCCCACTCAATCATGGCCGGGATAGCGTCAGCGGTCTTCATTCCGTCAAATTTTCCTGAGTTGCAGGCGATTCCGTCTTCCTCGAACGCTCGTGTCATCGTTGCACCGTCAAGAACTGTACCGTCAGAAGGATTGATTACGGGGATAACTGGAATGCCGTACTTCCGGCAAAAATCGAAGTCCCTCTGATCATGCGCAGGAACTCCCATTATCGCTCCCGTTCCGTAATCAATGAGAATGTAGTTCGCTATCCAGATTGGAATCTCCTTGCCTGTTACGGGGTTAATGCCTGTGAAAGGAGTCTTGAAGCCGAGTTTTTCCGCTCCAGCGTCTGAACGTTCGATTGATGACTGTGAAGCTACCTGCTTTACGAAAGCGTCAAGTTTTTCCGACTCGTCAGGGGACATGGCAGCTTTCATTTTTGCTACTAACTCATGTTCGGGAGCGAGAGCGATGAAGGTAACGCCGTAAATCGTGTCGAATCTTGTCGTGAACGCTTCAAGCTCGTAATCAAGCTGAGGTATCTTGAATTTCAGCCTTGCGCCTTCCGAACGTCCGATCCAGTTTGTCTGCATTATTCTGACTCTTCTCGGCCAGCCTTCAGCAAGTTCTTTCTCTATGTCATCGAGAAGTTCTTGAGCGTAATCAGTGATTTTGATGAACCATTGCTTGAGATTCTTTTTGTGGACGGGATTTTTGCAACGCCAACAGCCTCCGTCAACAACCTGCTCATTCGCTAGGACAGTTCCGCAGGTCTCACACCAATTCACCGGAGCTTCTTTCTGATAGACGATTCCGCGCTTATACATCTGAAGGAAAATCCATTGATTCCACCTGTAATATTCCGGCAGACAGGTTATAGCCTCTCGCCTCCAGTCGTAACTGTAACCCATTCTCTTCAACTGCTCTGTCATGTAGGCAATGTTGGAGAGCGTCCAGTCATGGGGCTTTGTCTTGTACTTGATTGCAGCGTTCTCGGCAGGCATTCCGAAAGAGTCGAAGCCGATTGTGTAGAGGACGTTTTTACCGGCCTTTCTGTGATAACGTGCGAGCAAGTCGCCGATTGAGTAGTTTCGGATATGACCCATGTGTAACGCTCCTGAAGGGTAAGGGAACATTTCGAGACAGAAGAATTTTTCACGTGAAGGATCAGTGTGAGACTCGAAACAGTGAGAGTCATTCCATCGGGACTGCCATTTTGATTCTATTTCAGTAAAATTATAAGGCATGAATTTGTTGTAGCCTCCTGTTAAGGTTTGCGATTTTCTCAGAATTATACAACAGTGTTAAAGGTAACAAAAAAACCCGCTTTCAACGGGTCTCTGAAAGTAGCGGCACCTGGATTCGAACCGGGGACAACGCGGGTATGAACCGCGTGCTCTAGCCAACTGAGCTATACCGCCTTGAATGATTGGTGGCGGGGAATGGATTTGAACCATTGACCTTCGGGTTATGAGCCCGACGAGCTTCCAAACTGCTCCACCCCGCGATGTCATGTGCTTTCTTTATGGTGCCGGACGAGAGACTCGAACTCTCACGGACTTTACGCCCTCGGGATTTTAAGTCCCGTGTGTCTACCATTCCACCAGCCCGGCTATTGCACTGGTGTTTCAGCACAAAGGGTATTTTACCCTGCTTGATGTTTTGCGTCAAGTCAGCAAAAAATCCTCCGCTCATTTCCGAGCAGAGGATTCATATTTTCACACGCTCTACAAAAATGTCCCTCGCATTTCAACGACATCAGCGACTCTCTGTATCGCAGCCATCGCAGCAGCACGCCTCATTGTTACACGGCGCGACTCGGAATAGTCCCAAACAAGTCTGAAATTTCCAGTCATAATGTGAACGAGCCTGTTGTTGTATTCTTCTTCTGTCCAAAAAGCTCCCTGCAAGTTTTGCGCCCACTCAAAATATGAGCCTATGACTCCGCCGGAGTTCGCCAAAAAATCAGGCACTATCATCACGCCGTTGTCACGCAAAATTTTTTCGCCTTCCGGAGTTGTCGGACCGTTCGCTCCTTCAACAACGTAGCGTGCTTTCACTCTTCCGGCTGTTTCGGCGTTAATCACTCCGTCCCTTGCGCAGGGGAAAAGAAAATCACAGTCAACAAAAAGCACATCGTCAATCTTCTCACAATTCCCGAAAGTCTCGAAGCCTTCAAGCAATTTTTTCGGGTGATTTCTTACAGCATCAAACGCACGGTGAATGTCAATTCCGCCCGATGAGTAATACGTTCCTGTTATGTCGCTGATTGCCACGATGCGAACGCCAGCGTCATTCAGTGTCTTGGCCGTGTAGCTTCCTACGTTGCCGAAGCCCTGAACCGCCGCTGTCATCGTGTAGGGATTTTGTCCGAGTACCTTCATCAGTTCGAGTCCGCACACTGCGACACCTCGACCGGTTGCCTCATTTCGTCCGAAACTGCCCCAAAATTTCACGGGCTTTCCAGTCAAAATTGAAGGCTCAAGTCTCCCTCTCATCTTGCTGATTGTGTCCAGTATCCAGACCATTTCTTGACCCGAAGTATTCATGTCGGGAGCGGGAACATCGCTCCAACGTCCGATTATCGGCTCAATTCTAGCGGCGTAAGTTCGTGTCAACTGCTCTTTCTCCCGTCTTGACATCGACAGAGGATCGCAGCATATTCCGCCCTTGCCGCCTCCGTAGGGAATCCCTGCTAGCGAACATTTCCACGTCATCAGCATCGCTAAGGCTTCGCATTCGTCCATGTCAACGCCTAAATCGTAACGTATTCCGCCCTTCGATGGACCGAGTGCGGTCGAATGCTGTACCCTGTAACCGTCATAGACATTCACTGATCCGTCGTCCATTTCGACAGGGATTGAAACTTTCATCATGCGTTCCGAGTGACTCAGTGTGTTGATTAGACGTTCGCTCAGTCCCATTTCATCAGCTGCGCCGTAAAATTCCTGAAGTGCCGTGTTGAGTAATACATTTGAAGATTTCCGCCGTTCCTGCATCGCCAATACACCTCCAGTAAAAATAAGACCCCCCGAATTTCACTCGGAAGGGTCTGCGTTTACGATTGTCATCGCTTTTTGAATGTCTTTGTCCAACCATGCGTTCACGGCTTCTTCAGCACGTTTCACGATGTCGGGGAGCTGTTCTCGTTCGTGTTCGTCAAAATGACCGAGAACGTAATTTATCATGCTTCCCGGAGCTTTGCCGATTCCGATTCTCAGTCTCGGAACATGCACATCTCCTAACGCACCCAGTACCGAAATCAAACCGTTGTGTCCTCCTGCTGAACCCTGCGCACGAAGTCTCAATTTCCCAAACGGTAAGGCCATGTCGTCATAAACAATGAGAACGTCATCGAGTTCAATCTTGTAGAAATTTACTGCCTCGCTGACGGCTAATCCGCTTGAGTTCATGAAGGTTAAAGGCTTGAGGATTATAACATCGTTCCACTTCCAGTACTCGCCGTGAAAATTTTGTCGCGGTCTGCCTAAATTGTTGTTGACCGCTAGAAAGTCAGCGCAAAGCCAGCCCATGTTATGACGGGTGAAAGCGTATTCGATTCCCGGATTACCTAGACCGGCTATGAGCTTCATGTTACTCCGCTTCTTCTTCCTTCGCTGCTTTGCCCTTCGCTACGACTTCAACATCGGCTGCTGCTGTAGCTTCTTCTTCGGGCTCAGCGTCCTCAACGCCTCGTGAAGTTACAATGATCGCTACGACCTCTTCAGGGTCAGCAAGTGCCGTAACATTCTCAGGGAGTTTCAGGTCAGAAACGTGAATGGCATCGCCTATGTTCAAGCCCGAAACATCAACGGTGATAACATCGGGAATGCTCATCGGGAGTGTCTCAACTTCAAGCTCGTGGACAGCCTCAAGAACTCCGCCGTCCTTGATGCCCTGTGAGTCATCGCGTCCTGTAACTTCAACAGGAATGTTGACCGTGATCTTTCTGCCTCTCACCAAGTGCAGGAAGTCAATGTGTAACGGCTGGTCAGTCAGAGGGTTTCGCTGTGCTTCACGGATTATGCAGAGTTCCTCACGGCCGTCAGGAAGTTTGACTGTGAGACGTGTCGACTCCCAGCGTCCGGCGAGAATCCTCTCGATTTCACGAGTGTTGACTTTTCCCAAAATGTTCGGGGAAATTTCAGGCCCGTAAATTACGCAAGGCACGTAACCTGCTCTGCGAATCCTTCCGTTTTCACCTTTGCCCGTTTTCTCACGGGACTCCATCACTAACGTTACTACGTCCGCCAAAATGAATCTCTCCTTTTGCGTGTTAATTCTGTCTAATTATAGCAAATTCCCTCCGCCGTTTCAGACAGAGAGAATTTTTTTCGACACTTTATATGTTTTTCTTTTTTGACGTTAACAGCTTAATCACAATAGGCCAAAGCACGACAATGAAGAACAGCATGAAACCTTTTGATGCCAGTTTGCCCCAGTAAGGCCCGAACATTCCTGAAGCAACACCGCCGAGATTCCAAATTATCCAGTGAAGCGGTAACATTCCGATTAAGCATATGATTACGCCCTTAACGTTGAAACCTGTCGGCTCAAACTTCACGAAACGGCTCTCAATGTACCACGCAAGAATGAACGGTGCGAAAGCTCCGGCATCTCCCCAAGCGTCAATCTGCATCTTCACCGGGTCAACGAGTAATTTACCGTCAACATAATCCATCGGGTAAGACTTGTACGTTATGTAGACCAGCGTCAGAATTGAGGCGAGAGCGGAGAGAATCATAACGTGAATGTCCTTCTCCGGGTGTCTGTCGAGATACGAGAATACCCAATGCGCTACGTACAGCGATAACACGCCCAGCAAAATTCCGGCGATTACGTCCTGAGGAGTGTGAACGCCGAGATAATTCCGGGAAAATGCCGTAACAATTATCAGCACAAGACAGACGAAACGCACCAATTTATTTTTCGTGAAGGCTATCAGTCCTCCGTATATCGGCGTGAATGTCATCGTGTGTCCGCTAGGGAACGAATAACCTCCTGCTGTCTTTATCGAATCTCCAGCAGGTATGATTCTCGGATCACGAACCCAAGGACGATACACACAAGCTGTGAGTTTCACGATTGAGTTCAACATTTGGCTGAATTTGTACGAGAAGAGAATGAAAATGCCGCTGCGTTTGTCTAAACACCAATACACGAACGCAGGGAAGAGAAGTATATCTCTTGTTCCGAAAAACGAGAGCTGCTCGAAAAACGTATCAAACAAACCGTTTGTACTCATTCGCAGATTTTGAAGCCACAACAAATATTCTATGTCCATGAAAAAAATTTCTCCTTCATTGAGATGTTCACGATATTCTATCACTCACTCAGAAATATGAATGTTGCCTGTGTTATTTTTCTCAGCCTCCAAAATTTTTTCACTCACATATTTCACTTCGTCTTCACGGCTCGAAATCTCTCCGTCAATTATCGCCATCTTTATGCTTGCTAGAGCGTCTCCGATGGCCTTGCCCTTGAGTCCCATCGCTTGAAGGTCTTTTCCTGTCAGTTCTCCTTTGTAGCTCATCCACAGTTCCATGTGTTCAACTATGAGTCTTCTTGAGGCAGGAGACTTCAGACAAGTTATCCAGTAAAGCAGAGGAACAGGGCCGTAATCCTTGAAGAATAAATATGCTTCAGAGTTTTTGGCGTTCTTTCTTGACGAGCAGAATTTCTCAACGTTCGGCCACTGCATAAAACATTTTGTGAGCTGTTCACGTTCGTTAGGGTTAAGATTCATTCTGTCCATCGTCCAGAATTTCACTTCCTGTTTCGACTCGGTCAGAACTATAGCCATTTTTACGAGCCACTCCATTCCCTTGAAGTCGATACCGTGAATCTTCATCTGATTGGCGAAATGCTCCATCATTCTCAATCTCCTGCTTACATCGTCCGTCATCGTTACGCCGGGAAACACTGCCTCCCAGACTCCAAGCTCCTGCATTCTTGTTACTATCTTTCGGAAGCCCGGCTCTTTAGCGTCCGACTCAAGTTCCATTCTGATTCTTGCTGTCGACAATAACTCAAGAAGTCCGCCCTTAACCGCACTTTTCAGCAGACGCATCGTGTTATCCTCGAATCTCATTTCGAGTCTCTGTTCGAGTCTTATGCCTCTTAGGACTCTCGAAGGGTCTTCAACAAAACTCAGGTTGTGGAGAATCTTCAGCAGTTTGTCTTTGAGGTCAGCACGTCCGCCGTAATTGTCCGTCAATGTCCCCCAGTCATCTTCGCTCAGTGAGATTGACATTGCGTTGACGGTGAAATCTCGCCTGCCTAAGTCTTGACGAAGCGAACTATTCTGTACTGTCGGCGTTGCTGCTGCGTACTCGTAAAATTCCCGTCTTGCCGTAGCAACGTCTACCTTCTCGCCGTCAGGAAATGTTATAGTCCCTGTCTTGTAACGACCGTGAAGGGTAGCCTTACAGCCCGGTTCGTCCCACGACATCACTAGCTTCTCGGCATCGCCCTCAACTGAAATGTCAATGTCTGTGTTTTTCACTCCCATCAAAATATCTCGTACCGTTCCGCCGACAAGGTAAGCCCTCATTCCGAGTTCATGAGCCTTTGCGCCTACCTTCCGCAAAAGTGAGAGAGTCTTCAGGCTGAAAGACTCCTCCATGAGGTGAGTCACATTCTCAACCCACAAGAATCCGGCTGAGTCATGAGGGTTATTTTCGCCGACAAAGTGCCCGGAGTGATACAAGGCTTTCAGGAGGTCGGCACGTGAGAGAGTCCCGGCGAGTTTTCCGTTTGGGTCAAGAACCGGCATTTTCTCGAAGCCGTAAGTCGCCATCATTCTGTGAGCTTCATCTATTGATGCTTCTGTTGACAGGCTGATTATTCCCTGCGTCATGAAGTCGGAGATGTTAGCACGGTCGAGGCCGTGAAGGTGAGCCTTATCGAGGTCTTTGCGTGTCATCATTCCTGCCACTTCGCCGTTTTCATTGATGACTGGAAGAGATTTGACACCGAAGCGAAGCATCGTTCTGTAACCTTCGTCAACTCTTGCGTCAGTTCCTACAGCGATAACAGGAGAGGTCATGATGTCCGAAACTTTCATCATCGGCGTGATTGCTCCGGCTAATCTCGACTCTATCTCGTCAAGAAGTTTCATAGCGTCGCAGGGTTCAACGGTTGCGCTTCCTGCCTGATAATGACCGCTTCCGCCGTAAGGAGCTAAGAACTCTTTGACGTTTAGGATTCCTTCAACGCTTCGGGCTATGATGTTGACTTTCTTGCCTCCGTTGTTGACGACCGCTATTGTTACATGAGCATCGCTGTATTCTTTGAGTCTGTTGACGAACATTGACAGCCCTTGAACGTAGCTTTCTGTCTCAACCCATGTTAAGCAGACTTTAGCACCGTTGATGTATTTCTCTCGAATGTTCTCGGCTAACTTGTCGAGAAGCCTCTTGTCGTCAGATGACATGTCGGTCTCAACCTGAGCTAGCACTCCCGACAAATCAGCACCGAGTTCACGAAGGTAACTCACGGCTGCAATGTCTCTTTCGGTCGTAGTCTCGTAGGTGAAAGCTCCTGTGTCGTCATAAATTCCTATGGCGAAGAGTGTAGCTTCTTCCGGCGTAACTTCCTTGCGTTCAATCAGCAGACGTTCGAGTAACATTGTTGTTGCCGCACCGATGGGTTCATAGACGAGTTTTTTTGCTGGAATATCATCGAGGGTCGGGGGGTGATGGTCGAACACAATAACCTCAACGTCCTGAAGTCCAGCCAACGGAGCGAAAGAGCCTATGCGTGCGCGTGATCGTGTGTCAACAACAATCATTCGTGTAACTTCATCGAGGTGGATTTTCTTGGGCTTAGTGATGCGCGAGGAAAATTGACGGCCCTGCTTGGCCATGAAGTCTCGGACTTTCCTTGACATTGAACCGGGAGGGCAGATTACCGCATCGGGATAAAGTTTCTGTACGGCTATCATGCTTGCCAGTGAGTCGAAATCTGTATTAAGATGGCTTGTGATTAGTTGCATGGCGTTATTCTCACTTTGATTAAATATTTTTTACTTTTTCATAAAGCAAAGGGATTGCGTTTTGTTTTATCCTGAATTTTGTACCGTGATTATGTCCTGTTCTTGCGTCAAAATCTATGAGTATGTTACCTTCTTTTATCTCGAACAAAAATTTTTCCAGTGAAAAGCCTTGAAGCTGCATAATATCCGAGTACAGGTAAAAATATTCTCCTTCACATTCTCTCACGTCAGCGATGACATAAAAGCAATTCCCTAGTTTTGTTCCGGCCTTGTGGTACAAATCATTGAAGCCCCAGTAAGGCACATAATCTTCATCGTATTCGGGAAGCGTGTTTTTCCAGTCAAAAAGCTCATCACTTACGCTTGAAGGGTCAAAATTCACTGTTACACGTTCATTTGCGCTGTCTATGTCAACGTAAAAGCCTCTGCGTGTCGACTGATGATAACTCAGAGTCTGCCGAAAACTTTTCTCATTGACTGGATATTTTGTGCCAGCGTTCTTGTGAGGCCAGCCGAAATTTTCCAGAAGGTAATCAGCTATGTGAAGTCCTCTCGGCGACGGCTCAAGGTGGAACAGAGTCAGAAGCGATGTTGTGCTGCGTTTCTGAGTCTTCAGCTCCCATTCAGCAGCATTCGGCAAAGGCAGATTATTCTCTTGTATTCCGAGCAGATCCTCAAGAGTGTTGCCGACTGCACCGTCATTGTTACTGTTACGATGACTTTTCACCCAGCCACGTGAGCGTATTTCTTTTAGAGCAGCAATAATTGTTGACTTTGTGTATTTTTTGATACCTGACATGACAGCCTCTCTCTTGACATTTCACAGTATTCGGGGGAAATTTCTACACCGACAAAATCACGCCCGAGATTTTTCGCAGCAACAGCCGTTGTACCGCTCCCCATGAAAGGATCTAGTATGAGCTGTGCGTTTGTGCTTGATATTATTCTTTCGATCAGCGCAACAGGAAAAGGAGCAGGGTGTTTGTTCTTCATTTCCTGCGGAAACTCCCACACATCGCCGAGACTGTTCGCTTTGTCGACAAGACGGAAGCCCGGTTTTGTTATCATGTATATCACTTCGTAGGTCGGCAGAAAGTAACCGGGATTGAAATTGATACCGCCTTTACGTTTCCAGATTATTATCTGTCTTACAGGAAAGCCCCCGACAATTTCGTGTCTGTCCTGAATCAGTCCGTTCTGAACTCGCCACTTGTGATTGTAGAATATCGCTCCGTCATCTTTTATCAGCCTCATCATCTCGGTTAGACAATTCCTCTGCCACTCGCAATAATCATCATAAGGCATGTTGTCATCATAAGTTGAATAGCCGTTAATCAATGCTGCTCCCGACCACTTACCGCCGGAACCGTTCTTCATGCCGTTGCCTGTCGAGTTCTTGAGGTTATAGGGAGGCGAAGTAACAACAAGGTCAAAACACTCATCAGGAAACTTTTTCATCTCCTGAAGAGCATCTCCGCAGATAAACGAATTTTTCACCTCATCAACATTATACATAACAGCTTGCCTCGTCTTAAACTGGAATGAATTATTATAGCATTGTCGAAAGTTATACAGTCAACAAAAAGACTCCCCCGAAAATTTCAGAGGAGTCATAAAAATTTTTACTGCTAACTTCTCTCTTTCACTCGCCTGACTCTGAGTACTCCGTTAATCTCTCGCAATCTCTCTGTCGTGTCATCGGGCATCTTGTGTGAAATGTCAACAAGCGTGTAAGCGTATGAGCCTCTCGCCTTGTTGATCAAGTTCTCGATATTGAGTCCGTTGCTGCCGAAGAATGACGTTATCCCCGAAAGCATCGCCGGTATATTCCTGTGAAGTATTGCGACCCTCGCTTCAGCACCGCAAGTCCCTGCGTTAGTCTCAGGAAAATTCACAGAGTTAGTTATGTTCCCGTTGTCTAAATAGTCCTGTAACTGTAACACTGCCATTACCGCACAATTCTCTTCGGCCTCTTCCGTTGAAGCTCCCAAGTGAGGAAGAACGATTGCTCCCTTCATGTTCGAGCTTGTAGTGTTGGGGAAGTCCGAAACGTAGCATGAGACATGGCCGGAGTCGAGAGCGTCTTTCACGGCTTCCTCGTCAACAAGCACATCACGAGCAAAGTTGAGAATCTTAACGCCTTCCTTCATCTTTGCGATTGCCTCAGCGTTAATCATGTGCCTTGTAGCGTCCATTGCCGGAACATGTATCGTCAGGAAGTCAGAGACAGCGTAAACTTCATCGGGAGTGTCAGCGTGTTTCACCATAGGGCTCAACATCCACGCCGACTTCACGGACAAGTAAGGGTCATAGCCGAGAACGTTCATTCCGAGCGATACGGCAGCGTTTGCTACTTTAACGCCGATTGCGCCAAGTCCGATAATTCCGAGAGTCTTGCCTTTGATTTCATGGCCTGAAAAATTCTTCTTTGCTTTCTCGGCCAGCTTCGTTACGTCAGGATTGCCAGCGTTTTCTTTAATCCACTTGATACCGCCGTAGATGTCTCTTGATGCCAAAAGAAGTCCGGCGATTACGAGTTCTTTGACACTGTTGGCATTCGCTCCGGGAGTGTTGAACACGACAATACCGGCATCGGAACAGCGTTCAATGGGAATGTTATTGACACCTGCTCCGGCTCTAGCGATTGCCCTGAGTCCATCGTGAAAATTCATGTTCTTCATGTCCGCAGAACGAACGAGAATCCCGGCTGCCTCGTCAATTTTGTCTGTTATGCTGTAACCTTTCCTGAATTTTGTCAGTCCTGCCTCTGAAATGTTATTGAGACATAAAATTTTGCGTTCCTTAGGTGCTGACATTTAGTGTCTCCTCTCGAAATCGGCCATGAAATCAACGAGTGCCTTAACGCCTTCAATAGGCATAGCGTTGTAGAGCGATGCTCTCATTCCGCCGACTGAACGATGGCCTTTGATGTTGCGTAACCCGGCCTTCTCCGCTTCGGCGACAAATTCAGCGTCAAGTTCCTTGCTTCCTGTAACAAAAGGCACATTCATCAGCGAGCGGTCTTTTTTGTCGACAGTACCATGAAAGATTCTTGAGCCGTCAAGATAATCATAGAGCAAAGACGCTTTCTCCTTGTTGAGCTTGTGTATTGCCTCAGTGCCTCCGAGTTTCAAGAGCCACTTGAAGACCAGTCCGCAAACGTAAATGTTGTAACACGGCGGTGTGTTATAGAGAGAATTGTTATCGGCGTGAGTCTTGTACTTCATCATTGTCGGCGTGAACGGAAGAACATCATCGGTAATCAGGTCATCACGGATTATCACGATTGTTACGCCAGCCGGGCCTACATTTTTTTGAACACCGCCCCAGATTACGCCGTAATTTTTCACGTCAACGGGTTCGCTCAGGAACATTGACGAGACATCAGCGACAAGAGGCTTTCCGTTAGTGTCGGGAAGCGTGCGTATTGTTGTGCCGTGAACGGTCTCATTCTGGCAGATGTAAACGTAATCTGACTCTGGCGTAACCTTGACGCTTTCCATGTCTGGAACGTAAGAATAATTCCTGTCTTCTGATGAAGCGATGATGTTGACTTGGCCGAAAATTTTTGCTTCCTGAGCCGCTTTCTTTGACCACTGGCCTGTAACAATGTAATCCGCTGACTTATGGCGCATTAAGTTCATCGGGATCATTGCGAACTGCGTACAGCCTCCGCCCTGTAAGAAAAGCACCTTGTAATTTTCGGGAATGTTCATGAGTGTACGGAGATTTTTTTCTGCCGTGAATAGGATTTCCTCAAAGTCTTTTGACCTGTGGCTCATCTCCATTACTGACATACCGCTCTTGCCGTACTCTAACATTTCGGCCTGTGCTGTGCGTAAAACTTCTTCGGGCAGAACGGCCGGACCTGCGCTGAAGTTGAAAACTCTGCTCAAAATTTATATTCCTCCTAATTTATCTCAAAAATAGCTGGTATACTCCCAAAACTGTTGTGATGAAAACTCCTGTTACTGCTGCGAAAATTGCCCATAACGCTACAGTATTACCATTCTTGTCGTGAAGGTCATCAATGCGCGAGTTTTCAATCTTTGCGTCAATTTTGGCATCAAGTGCTTTGATTTCCCCTTTGATTTCCCTGATTTCACTTCTCAACTCACTTGCTATGAGTTCTTGATGAGCTAAATTCGCTTCCATCAGTGCCTCAATACGTCCCAGTTGCGCGTCATGTGTCTGTACTGTTACGTATTCCTGAAGCTCCGGCATAATGCCTCCTCCTTTCGCTTTCAACATCTGTATTATAATTCACTCATGAAATTTTTTCGGGAAGTGAAACTCTTTGACCGCTAAATTATTTTACGATGACATCTACTCACGCGAATTTGACGCTGAATTACTCTCTCAGTCAGAACAAAACGGACAATATCACATCATTCTTGACCGCTCGTTATTCTACCCTTCAGGAGGCGGACAGCCTTGCGACTTAGGAACGTTGAACGGCGTTGAAGTGATTGACGTTCACGAACGGGGCGACGAAATCATACACGTAACAGCCTCACCGGTTGAAGGCAGAATCATTCACGGCGTAATCGACTGGGAAAGACGCTTCGAGTTCATGCAGCAGCATTTAGGCGAACACCTTTTCGCTGGCTGCCTCTGGAATTTACATCAAATTCACACAGCTAGAATGAGAATCGAAGGCGATAACATTTCGATTGACACCGATATTCCTGCTGACACGAGCGCAATTCTTGAGGCCGAGTCCGAAGCGAACAAAGCTGTATGGTCCGACATTCCCGTTGAGGTAATTTATCCTGACATGGCCGAAGTCAAAGAACTAGCACGCAAGTTACCGCCTGAGAACGCCGTTCCGCCAGTCAGAATCGTTAAAGTTGAAGGTGTTGACTACGTGCCATGCTGCGGACTTCACGTTTCATCAACCGGCCAAGTCGGTCTCGTCAAAGTAACATCAGTAGAGAATCACAAAGGCGGTTCAAGAATTTATCTCAGGTGCGGAAAGAGTGCTTACAGGTGGCTGACATCGCTGTATCATGAAGTCAAACTGGCTGAGGCTGAATTAGTCTGCGGTTATGACGGCATCAACGAAAAAATCGCAAGCCTAAAATCACAAATACATTCGCTGAAATCACAGAACGAGGCTTTGACTTTGCGATATTTGAGACCTCTTGCCGACTCTCTCGTTAAGAACTCGGAAATTCTCGGACAGTTCCGAATCGTCAGGCACGTAATGAAGTCATCAACTCAAGACGAAGTGAAACATCTCTTCCATATCATCACCGAAACAAAAGACACAATAGCTCTTCTTGCGTGTGAAAATGAACAGGGCGTTTTCATCATGATCGGTACAGACAAAGGCAACAAGAATGTCGATGTCCGTTCAGCGTTCAGGAAGGCAATCGAGATTCTTGACGGCAGGGGCGGTGGAAGTCCTTGTATCGCTCAAGGCTGGGGGAAAAATTCTGAGACCGTCAATAACGCTCTTGATGCCGCTGTAACGGAACTGGCTTTGAAGGTGTAATATACAGCAAAAAGAGAGGGGTATTTTTATGCTTTCACAAGACCAATATAACAGTTACATAAAAATCCTCAAAGAGGAATTAGTCCCTGCTATGGGCTGTACTGAACCAATAGCAATAGCTTACGCAGCAGCAAAAGCAGCCGAAGTACTCGCTGAAAAAATCCTGCGTCTTCATGTCTCATGTTCCGGCAATATCGTCAAGAACGTCAAGGGAGTCATCGTTCCCAATTCCGGCGGTCAAAAAGGAATCGAAGCAGCTGCGATTCTCGGTGCTGTCGGCGGAGATCCGTCAAAAGAACTTGAAGTAATCTCCAATGCGACTGACGAAGCACGAGCGGTTACACGTGATTTAGTCCGAAAAAATATCTGCACTGTATCGCTTGCTGAAGATGTACCCAATCTTTACATCGAGGTTACAGCAGAGGGAGAAAATCACAAGTCAACCGTAAAAATCGAGAACTTTCACACTAACATCACTCTCATCAAGCGTGATGATGAAATTCTCGTGGAACGTCCGCCCGAAAAAGTCAGCGTCAAAACGCAATCATCAGCCGACAGAAACGTTATGACACTGAAAGGCATCATTGATTTTGCTGACACTCTGAAAATTTCTGACGTTGAAGAAATTTTTGACAGACAGGTTGATTACAACGTTAGAATTTCACAGGAAGGACTCGACAACAAATGGGGAGCGTGCATAGGCAAGACCATCATTGAGACTTGGGGGAATGATGTACGCTCCTGCGCCTGTGCCAGAGCTGCTGCCGGTAGCGATGCGAGAATGAGCGGTTGTCCTCTGCCTGTTGTCATAAACTCAGGGAGCGGGAATCAGGGAATAACCGTAACGCTTCCTGTTGTCGAATACGCTGAGAAGTGGCGAATATCACGTGAAAAAATGTACAGAGCGTTGGCTGTCAGCAATCTTGTCTCACTCTACATCAAGCACTACATCGGTTCACTGTCGGCGTTCTGCGGTGCCGTCAGTGCTGCTTCAGGAGCTGGAGCAGCGATAACCTACATGGCCGGAGGAGATTATGCGAGTGTAGGACGTACCATCACCAACACGCTGGCCAATGTCGGCGGAATCGTCTGTGATGGAGCGAAACCGAGCTGTGCCGCGAAAATCGCCTCGTCAGTACACGCTGCCATACTCGCTCACCACATGAGCATGAATCACGAGCAGTTCATGGGCGGTGAGGGCTTTGTTGAAGAGGACGTTGAACGAACGATAAAGAATATGGGTTACATCGGCAAGATCGGAATGAAAGAGACTGACCGTGAAATTCTCAATGTCATGATCGACAGGGTAGACGTTGACTCGTGCCTTTAGTCAGAATAACCCATAGCCGGTGGCTTGCTCAACCCTGTAAGAGTATGTTGCCGGCAACCCTAAACTGGCTCTAATTTGCTGATGTCCTCCCACTGTGTCGACGTAATAACCTCGACACCAAAATTGATTATTGCCGTACCTAATGCTTAGAAGCATGTGAATGTGGTATAGGTATAACTGTGTTTTGATAATTTCTACGCCTTTTCTTTCGCACAATGTACTGGCATAGTAATACTTTACATGAAGGAAGGGATTTTGCATATCATAAAACATAAAAAAATTGACTCTGCCGTTTCCGACAAAGCCAAAATTTTTCAGTTGACCTTAAAGAGCTTCTCTGTTCTCGTAAATCTTTCCGCCTGCCTGACATGCCGGACATATACAGTACTTGTTGCCTTCAGCTTTTGACTTCTTCGCCTGTTCGACCATTGCCGCAGCCCTCTCAGCACCGAAAAACTTTTTGCCCTGTTCAGACTCGCAAAGCCCAATCAATTCATCGACAGTGCAGACTTCAGCTTCAAGGGCTTTCACAAGAGCGTCAGCCGATGCCTTGTCCTGAGCCTTGACGTATGTTTCAGCGGCTGCCTTCACTCCGGCACATACTGATGGAGCTGCGATGAGTTCGTTGACTTTTGCGATGATTTCCTGTTTGGTCATTTTGATTTTCCTCCTGTAAAAATTTCGTATATTATGCCACAAAAATTACGTATTCTGTGATAAGTAACAATAGAGAGATTTTTACAAGGGGAAGGATTCAAATCATGACAGAGAGAGTCGCAGTTATAGGTGTAGGGCATTTGGGACAGCATCACGCAAGGATTTACACTGAGTTACCTGACGCACAGTTGGTCGGAGTCGCTGACAGTGATGTTGAGCGAGCACGCTTCATCGGTGAACATTTGGGAGTTCCCGCTTACGGTTCACTTGAGGAGCTTATACGCAGGAAGTCGCCTGACGCGATTTCAATCGTAGTCCCAACGAGCCAGCACTACGAGATAGCGAGAACTGCGCTTGAGGCCGGAATACATGTTCTTGTCGAAAAGCCCGTAACGGTTAAGCCCGAAGAAGCTGGCGAACTTTTGGAGCTTGCGGACAAAAAGAACTTAGTGTTACAGGTCGGACACATTGAGAGATTCAACAGCGCAATACGATACATTTCACAGATACCATGCAGGCCAGTTTACCTTGACGCAAGAAGGACAGCACCGTTCACGCCGAGAATTAACGATGTAGGAGTTGTGCTTGACCTGATGATTCACGACATTGATATAGTGATGTCGCTTGTGCCGTCAAGAATAACGAAGATTGCCGCGACAGGCGCATGTGTTTTCACGGATCACGAGGATATTGCGGACGCTCACATAACATTTGAGGACGGAACGCTCGCTCACATACTGACATCGAGGTGTGCCCAGAAGAAATGCAGACAGCTTGAAGTTGTGGAACGTGAGAGACAGATCACGGTGAACTATGAGCTTCAGACGGTGCAAATTTCCCGGTGTGTCAACAATCCTGAAGGACAGGTTGAGATTCGAGAGACACCTGTTTTCCCGAAGAGCGAGCCGCTGAAACTTGAGCTTGCCGACTTCGTGAGGTGCGTCAGGGAACATAGACCGCCAGTCGCTGGAGGTCGTGAGGGAAAGAGGGCTCTTGAGGTAGCTGTTGAGATTCTGAGACAGATTCATGACGGAAACGGTGAGAGCGCAAATTTTTCTGAGGCGGTATGAATACATGAGGGACACAGTGATTTCTGACTGGTGAAGTTGCTGATGCCCTTGAGAGGAATATGTCTGCGTTACTACGAAGGAAGCCCCCTGTGTGAAAGCAGGAGGCTTCTTTATGAGTTGTCTATGTCTTTCTGAACGCTCCTATAACGACAGCTATACCGTCCGCTACAGCTCTGAAAAACTCTCTGATCCCCGTTATTATCTGAGGCATGGCGATTACTGCTATTATCACCGTCAACAACCAGTAGTCCCAGTGATACAGCCCTACTATGTCGTGTTTCACCCCTTCAACATCTCGCTGCAGCTCAACTACTGAAGCTGTCAACTTGTCAAACTTAGCATCAGTTTTGGCTTCCAACGCATTAAATCTCGTGTCAGTTTTTTCTTCCAATGCGTTAAACCTTGCATCCACTGCGTTAAACTTAGCATCAGTTTTGGCTTCTAATGCGTTAAATCTCGCATCAGTTTTGGCTTCCAACGCATTAAATCTCGCATCAGTTTTGGCTTCCAATGTGTTAAACCTTGCGTCCACTGCGTCAAATCTTGCCTCAGTCTTTTCCTCCAAGCGGTCAATACGAGATGTAATCTCCGTTTTGAGCGTCTGAATATCCTGCCTCATCTCACGCTGAAATTCTGTGTTGTCCTGTCGAACCGAACGCATTTCCTGCTTCATGTCCGACAATTCACTCAAGATCACCATTAAGATTTGATTATCGCTGCTCGTCATTCTCACATCACCTCTTATCACTCAGGATTATAGCATCGTTCCTTTTTCAAAAACACAAAAAAAGACCCGCCCTCATCAGGCGAGCCTCTCATAAATTCGTCAACTCTAATTCTTGTGACTGACTGCCTCGTCCCTCGCTTCAGGCTTCAAAAGCCACTGTCCCCAGTCAAAACGAATCAATCCGCTCACTATGTACAGCGCAAACAAAAACATCGGCGCGCTCTTCTTCAGGAACACGAACGATAACGCCATCATCGAGAACAACGCAATGCACTTCACGCCGTCAGCGGTCTTCTTCGTCAGCTTCTTCATGTTAGCGTATGGTATGCTCGAAATCATCAGCAACGCCGTCAGTGCCATCACAAACGCCATCGCCCACGCAGGAAGACTCACTCCGGCAATCACGAACGATGACACGAACAATCCACCGGCAGGACACGGAAGACCCTGAAACGGTCCGGGCACATGCACAACGTTGAAACGAGCAAGCCTCAACGCCACGCACAGCGCAAAGAAGCACGCAATCACCGCCCCTGCAATGTGAAGACCTCTCAACGAAACCTGATACATCAAAATCGCCGGAGCTACTCCGAAGCTCACCAAGTCCGCTAGGCTGTCAAACTCCATTCCGAACTGTGAACCGCCTCCAAGCATTCTGGCAACTTTTCCGTCAAATCCATCGAATATCACCGCAAAAAATACAAGCCATGCCGCAGGAACATACTTCCCATTAAGCACAAGCATCAGCGAGAATAATCCGCAGAGAATATTTCCGCTCGTTACCATGTTCGGCAGTATGTGCCTGAACTCCATCGGTTTTTTCTTTCCTTTCCGTCCCATTATCCGTCTTATTCTGAGAAAACTCCTCAACTCTTAATCACTCCTATCAATGATACTCCGGCTTTGACTTTATCGCCGTCTTTCACTCGTATAACTGTATCAGACGGCATGTATAAATCAACCCTTGAGCCAAGTTTTATCATTCCGTAACGCTGACCGGCTTCGAGTACATCGCCGCGTTTCAACCTGCAAACTATCCGTCTTGCCACCAGCCCGGCTATCTGTGTCATCATAACCGGTCCGAATTGTGTTGACAGTCCGACATAGTTACGCTCGTTCAGCTCTGAGGCTTTCGGGTTGAAGGCCGCGAGTTTCTTGCCGGGTACATATTCCATGTAGTCAACACGCCCGGTACATGGTGCCCTGTTCACGTGAACGCTAAAAATATTCATGAAGATGCCGACTTTCACCGAACGCCCCGTAAATTCGTGTTCACATTCCGAGATTTCGACAACTTTACCGTCAGCAGGCGAGTAGAATTTTCCGTCCTCGTAGTCCGTGCTTCTCTCAGGATCACGGAAGAACCACAGCACCAAGCACAATATCACGCACATCACAGCGCAGGGTATCCACGAAACAAAAGCGAATGCCCCCGTGCAGAGTGTCAAAAATGTTATCGTCGGTATTCCGTCTCTAGCTATTCTCATTTTCGCTCTCTTCATCGAAAGGAATATTCGCTGTAGCTTCCTCATCGTCATCTGAACGTATTATGCTGCTGTCCGCTACCGTGTCGCCCTCGTCAAGCCTGAGAATTATATTGCCGACTGAATGACGCTTCATCACCGCTATTCCTTCAACAGGCATACGAATCATTCTGCCTTTTGACGAGATTGCTATGATTTCGTCCTTGCTCTTGACCGAGAGACTCACCGATAATTTTCCGGTCTTCTCTGTCAGTTCCATCAGGCATATTCCCGAAGTCGCTCTGTGATGAGGCATGAATGATGCAAACTCAACACGCTTCCCGATGCCGTACTGACTGATAACAAGAATAGTCCTGCTGTCGTCAACAACATCACAGCTTATCACCCTGTCATCATTCTTGAGCCTTATCGCCGTTGAGCCTCTCGCCGTTCTTGAAAGAGGGCGGAACTCGCTTTCTGAAATCCTGAGAGCGAGACCGTTCCGAGTCACCATGATGATGTCATTGCTTCCTGTAGTGAGTCTGACTTGAGCTATCTCGTCTCCTGCGTCAAGTTTCATGATTCTCTTTGCACGGTTGGTGTACTTCAGTTCCTCAAAAGAAATCTTCTTGGCTATTCCTTTTCTTGTTACGAAGAAAGCGTACTTGAAATCTTTTGCTCCGTCTCCGGCAATGTTCACGACTCTTTCGTTATCGGCCAGCGAAAGATAACGCCCTACAGGTTTTCCCTTTCCCGATTTAGTTTCAGGGATCTCGAAGCCTTTGACGGCCATGATTCTCCCTGTGTTAGTGAAGAAGAATATATCCCTGTGAGTATTCGTTACGCACAAAATTTCTATGCTGTCGTCCTCGTGAATGTTCGCGCCTTTCCTGCCCTTTCCGCCTGTTGCCTGAAGACGGTAAAACTCAAGGGGCTGACGTTTAATCATTCCGTCCTTAGAGAGTGTAATCACTATGTCTTCTTCGGGTATAAGTTCCGACAATTCAGCTTCAGTCGCTTCAGCTTCGGTTATGGCCGTGCGCCTGTCATCGCCGAAACGTTCCGAGATGTCAGCAAGTTCAGAACGTATAACACCGTCAAGAGCTTTCCTGTCCTCAAGAATGTGAGTGTAACTCGATATATCGGCCAAGAGTTTCGACTGTTCCTCATCGAGTCGTGAGCGTTCGAGTCCCGTCAGCCTCTGTAACCTCATGTCGAGTATCGCCTGTGCCTGTACCTCTGAGAACTCAAGCACCGATTGAAGGCTTGCTTTCGCTTCCGCAGCGTTGTTGGTCGAACGTATCGTCCTGATGACCTGCTCAATGTGAGTCAATGCTTTCTTGAGACCTTCAATGACGTGTTCACGGGCTTTAGCCTGCTTCAGTCTGTATTCAGTTCTTCGTCTGACAACATCTCGTCTGTAATTCAGGAAGATTGACAATAACTCCCTGATGCCGAGAATTTTGGGGTGTTTGTCGACAAGAGCAAGGTTAATCACTCCGAATGTTGACTGAAGAGAAGTGTGCTTGTAGAGCTGGCGTGTAATCAAATCCGAGTCAGCGTCCCTCGAAAGTTCGATGACTATTCTGAGTCCGTCCCTGTCTGACTCGTCTCTCATCTCGTGGACTCCCTCAATGTCTTTGTCCTGAACTGCCTGCACCATTGCTTCAAGAAGCATTGTTTTGTTCACATTGTAGGGAATTTCGGTGATGATGATACTTTGACGGCCTCGTTTCGACTCTTCAACGTGCAGTTTTCCTCGAACTGTAATTTTCCCTCGTCCTGTCGAATAAGCCTCAAGTATTCCCGAACGTCCGAGAATCTCACCGCCTGTAGGGAAGTCAGGACCGGGCATGATCTTCATGATGTCGGCAAGGTTAGCGTCTTCAGGTTCGATTCCGTTGTCGATGAGCCAGCAGAGGACTTCCGAAACTTCACGCAGGTTGTGGGGAGGCATGTTAGTTGCCATTCCGACGGCGATACCTGTTGAACCGTTGACGAGGAGATTGGGCATCACTGACGGAAGCGTTAGAGGTTCTTTCAGCGACTCGTCGAAGTTCTGACCCCACTCAACAGTATTCTCGTCAAGGTTGGCAAGCATCAACTCTCCTGCTCTGCTCAGTCTCGCCTCAGTGTAACGCATCGCTGCCGGGCTGTCTCCGTCAATAGAACCGAAGTTCCCTTGACCGTCAACGAGGGTGTAACGGAGATTCCAGTTCTGCGCCAATCGTACCATTGTGTCATAAATTGCCGAGTCTCCGTGAGGGTGATACTTACCCATTGTTTCACCGACGATACGGGCTGATTTCTTGTAGGCTGTGTTGTGCTTGAGACCGAGTTCGGACATGGCGTAAAGAACACGCCTTTGAACGGGTTTGAGTCCGTCTCTTGCGTCAGGAAGGGCACGACCGATTATGACGCTCATTGCGTAGTTGAGGTAACTTGTCTTTATCTCTCCGACTAAAGGAAGGTTTAAGATTTTTTCACTGTTTTGATTCTTGCTGTCTTCGTTTTGAATGTTGGAGTTTGTGATTTCGTCAGGCATAAAAACTTTTGAGCCTCCTGTAAAAATTGTACTGCATAGACGTATAATTTTAGCATGATTTCTATTTTATGCCCTCAGCAATCCTGAGAGCCTCGATATTTTCTTTCACATCATGAACTCTTATCAGGCTAACTCTTCCCGACATCATCGCCGTAACTCCTACAGTACCCGAAAGACCTCCAGTGAATCTCTTCCTCGAATGACCGATCATCAACGGCAGTCCGAAAACTGAAAGGCTCTCGATATTCTTCAACAGGGTGAAATTATCTTCAGCCGATTTTCCGAAACCTAATCCGCAGTCAAGCATAACATTTTCAGTTTTGACACCTTTCACGCTCAGTTCGTCAAGTTTTTCGGAGAAGTAACGGTTTACGTTCCCCAAAATATTTTCGTGGCCTTCGTATTTTCTCATCTCGTCAGGCCGTCCTTCTGTGTGCGACAAAACGTAAGGCACTCCGAGTTCAGCGACAGTCCCAATCATTTCCGGGTCAAACTGGCCTCCGCTGATGTCGTTGATCATGTCCGCTCCTTCATCGACTGACAGACGAGCGATGACTGATTTGTATGTGTCAACGGAAATCAGAGCGTCAGGAAAATTTTTACGAAGAACTTTCAGCGCAGGAAGCAATCTTTCAGCCTCTTCACTTTCGCTGACCGGCAACGCTCCCGGCCTTGTCGACTCCGCTCCGATGTCGAGAATGTACGCTCCTTCGGTCAAAAATTTCTCTGCCCTCTCAATTATTCCGTGTTCGTCCGTTCTGCTTCCGTCAAAAAATGAATCGGGCGTTACGTTCATGATTGCCATCAAACGAGTCTTGTTACTGAAAGAAATCTGATGTCCGTTTGGTGAAAGAAAGTTCCATTTTTTTTGACACGATAAATTACTCACGGCATCGCTTATCTTTTCACGAAGTAAATCAATCCCCCAAATTTTCATGGCCTTCATTTTTTCCGTGAGATTCAATATCTGTCTTGACGTTCCCATTATGAGAATGTCGCTGTAATCTGTCTTGCCGTCTATGACATGTTTTGCTACCGCTGTGTCTCCTCCTCGTGAAAGCATTTCCTGTTTGATGAAGTTAGCGGCTCTGTAGTCGACTCCCTCACAGTAGATGTGAATTATCTCCGACTTTGGCAGAAGATATTTCAACGCTCCCGAATCAGTTCCGATTCTCCTGCACAAGTCGATCACGTCATCAGAACAGGAAATTTTCACAGGGTAAACAGAAATATTCATCACTTTCTGTGCAGTCCCAAGCGTGAGGCGAAAATCCTCAACACAAACGTTATCAGCCTGAGATTATTCCGCCATCGTCCCGGCTCCTGCAACATTCTGTAGAGCCACTCAAAGCCGATTTTCTGTACCCATAAAGGCGCACGCATCAAGTTACCGCTGAAAACGTCAAAAGCTCCGCCGACTCCAACGCATAACATTCCCTTGAGTCTCTTGCGGTGTCGGTAAACCCATTTCTCCTGTCTCGGCTGTCCCATTGCAACAAGGAGAATTTTCGCTCCCGATCTTGCCGCTTCATCGGCTATGCTCTCGTCCCTGATGTCAAAATATCCGTCTCTCGCTCCTGCCGTAACAAGTCCCGGAAATTTCTCGCTCAAAACTTCAGCGCATTGTCTCGCAGTATCGCCAGCAGCACCGATGAAGTACACCGGCCAGCCTTCAGCAGCAGCAGTACGGCACAAGTTCTCTGCAAAATCAATCCCTGCGACTCTCTCCTGAACAGGACGTCCAAGAAATTTCATTCCGAAGCAAAGCCCGAAGCCGTCAGCAAGTCTCATCTCTGACCAGTCGACAATCTCGGCAAATTCTTTATCGTCAACAACCGTTTCCATTCCGATGGCGTTGAGAGTTACGACTAATTTTGCTGACTCACTGTCGGGATTCTGTATCAGTCCTCTTGCTTTCGACACAGCGTAATTCATCGAAACGTTATCGAACTTCACTCCCCATAATGACGGAGGAAGGGTTGATTTTTTGCGTCCTGCGTGGCGGAATATTATCACTGCCAAAACTATTATGCCTGCTACCGTCCATTTCTCCCAAGCTGCTGCCATGCTCGTCAGCGCACAGAGTCCCGCTACTGACTGCACCGCTTCAGGGTGTTCAACGCCTTCGTTCAACATGTCGCCGTAAATCTTCCCGGCCTCGTCTGAGTCAGAGTCGGTCATGATGTTTTTCACGAATGTTACGAGGATTTCAGCGGCAGGAATAGCGAACAGTCCAAGCGACAAAAACAAAACTGTACTGAAGACGATTCCTTTTGTCGTACCCATTATTGAAGCTCCAGCGACCAATACGCCCCACATTGATGATAACGCTTTGCCTGCCTGACGGTACATGTTGCCGAAACGAGACCAGAATGCAGCGAGCATCAGCATTCCGGCCAAAGGCATGAAGAACTCTCCGCCTCCTGTCATCGCGCAAGCCGACATCATCAAAACGAACGTTACCGCCAAGACATGGCCAGTCAAGCCCGGTATCTCGTCAATGTATCTGAATATGAAAGGGAAGAACGTGAACCACAGCGTCCCCCCTATGAGAGCAAATGAGGGAGTGAGATAAATATATTCGCCGTCAGGAAATCGAATGAAGTGAACGGCCGGGCCGAAGTAAGTACACAACAGCCCGATGACGGGATAAAGAATCCTCCAGCGTGTATCTTTGTAGAGATTCTCGCTGATGCCTGCGAAAGCCGCTATCATCGCTCCGGCGGTAACAATCCTTGCGTCCCTGCTCCCAAACCATAAAGCAAGAATCATCAATGCTCCAGAAAGGACAATATCCCGGAAGTAACCGTATTTTCTCGGCTCTAACAATTTTTTGACGTAATGCTGGACGGCTACACATGTTCCAGCCATGAGCGAACAGCCGGAAATTACTGCCAGATTAGTGTGAGTGAACCTGAGTAGATCAACGTAAATCAATGCGTGTCAGTCCGTTCATGTAAGGCACAAGAGCTTCAGGAATTGTGATTGATCCGTCTTCGTTCTGGTAATTCTCGATTATGGCAATCAGCGTCCTTCCGACAGCGATGCCGGAGCCGTTTAGAGTGTGAACAAAACGAGGCCTGCTTCCGTCTGACGGCCTGTAACGGAGATTCATTCGTCTTGCCTGAAAGTCCTCGCAGTTTGAACACGAGCTGATTTCCCTGTACTTGTTCTGTGAAGGCAGCCAGACCTCAAGATCGTATGTCTTGCATGAGCCGAAGCCAATATCGCCCGAACATAAATTCACGACATGATAAGGGAGATTGAGAATCTTCAGGACATCTTCAGCGTTTGACGTGAGCTTTTCGAGTTCGTCATAACTTGTTTCAGGCGTGCAGATTTTGACCATTTCAACCTTGTCGAACTGGTGCTGTCTCATCAAGCCTCTGACATCACGTCCTGCACTACCGGCCTCTCGTCTGAAACATGGAGTGTATGCCGTGTAGTACTTTGGCAAGTCTTTCTCCTCAAGAATGCTCTCACGGTTGAGGTTAGTCAAAGGAACTTCGGCGGTCGGTATCAGCCACAAGTCATCATTCTGTAACTTGTACAAATCCTCAGCGAACTTCGGCAGCTGTCCTGTACCCTCAAGAATTGCCGATCTCACCATGAAGGGAGGCTCGACTTCAAGATAACCGTGTTCTTTCGTGTGAAGGTCAAGCATGAAGTTGACCAGCGCACGCTCCATTCTCGCTCCGAGTCCCTGAAGGACAGTGAAACGGCTTTGAGCCAACATTACGCCCTTCTCGAAGTCCATGATGCCGAGAGCTTCGGCGATGTCCCAATGAGGTTTCGGCTCAAAGTCAAATTTCTTCGGCTCTCCCCATGTCCTCACAACAGGGTTATCATTCTCATCATTGCCGATCGGAGTCGTTGCGCTTAACTTGTTGGGCAGTGTCATCAGGTGAGTGTGTAATTCTTCCTCAACCTGCGCAAGCTCCGTGTCAAGTTCCTTGATTTTGTCGCCCATCGCTTTTATCTCGGCTTTCATTGCCGGGACATCAAGCGAGGGATCATTCTTGGCCATGCCGATACGCTTTGAGCCTTCATTGCGTTTGGCTTTGAGGTCTTCCGTTTCACCGATAATTTTCCGGCGTTTCGCGTCAAGTCCTGAGAGTATGCCCAAGTCGAAATCATGCTTTCTGTTCTTGAGCATTCCGGCGTATTCTTCCTGATTTGCTAGTATGTACTTTATATCAAGCATTGTATACTTTCCCTTCTGTTGTTGATTGTCTGACTGTCCGCAGTAAATTCGCCATCTCTATTGCTCCCAGCGCACAGTCTGAACCTTTATTGCCTGCCTTGCTTCCTGCTCTGAGCAAAGCCTGTTCAAGTGTATCACAAGTAAGAACGCCGAATAAGACCGGCACTCTGTGTTTCAGTCCGACAGTCGCCAAGCCCTTTGAGCTTTCGGCGGCAACGTAATCGAAATGCGGAGTGTCGCCTCGAATCACTGCGCCCAACGCTATCACAGCGTCATACTTTCCCGTCAACACTACTTCTTCGGCGATCAACGGAAGTTCCCACGCACCCGGCACCCAGTAGATGTCGATTGCGTTCGGTGAAACGTCATGACGAATGAGAGTGTCTTTTGCGCCGTCAATGAGGCGTGATGTTACTATGTCGTTGAAGCGCGATGCTATTATCGCAATGTTGAGACCTGTACCGATTAACTTTCCTTCTGTTACTTTCATTCTATAATCCTCCTAACATGTGTCCCATTCTATGAGCCTTTGTGCCAAGATAGTATTCATTATACTTGTTGGGCGTTATGACAATGGGGACTCGTTCTGTGATTTCGATACCGTATTGTTCAAGGCCGGAGATTTTTCCGGGATTGTTGGTCATCAGACGGATTCTTTTCAGCCCTAAGTCTTTGAGAATCTCCGCGCCTGTTCCGTATTCCCTCATGTCTGGCGGAAATCCTAACGCAACGTTAGCGTCAACAGTGTCAAGCCCTTCGTCCTGTAACTGATAGGCTCGAAGTTTGTTGAGCAGTCCTATTCCTCGCCCTTCCTGACGCATGTAGAGCAGAACTCCACGCCCTTCATCGGCAATCATCGAAAGTGCTGTGTGTAACTGTGGTCCGCAGTCGCAGCGTAAAGAGCCGAGAACATCGCCGGTGAAGCACTCGCTGTGTACTCGTGTCAGTACAGGTTCGGGCGTGGTGATGTCGCCCATGACGAGAGCAAGGTGAGTGTGTGAGTCATCGTCTTGTGTTATGCTCCTGTAGGCACTGACGCTGAACACTCCCCATTGTGTCGGGATTGGAACGGTTAATTTTTTTTCGACACGCTTGTATTCGTGTTTAGTGATTATGATTTCGTGTTCGTGTGAATGACAGTTCAAGTATTTTCATCTCTCTTTGCGGGATAATTTTAGCGGATATGTCGTATTTCACCAAAACGTTTGAACCATGCGTCCTCGATGTCAGGAATGTTATTCTTTATGACATCAATAATTCCATTAAGATCCTTCTCTGGAATTTTTGAGTTATTGTTGTCAACAAGAACTTCTCCGCTGCTGGTTATCCATAATTTTGTAGCGTTAGAGCCTGCCCGCCTTACGGAAACATGAACAACATACCTTCCGATTTTAAGAATCGTCGGCACTAACAACACCGCCCTCCATAGAATACTTGATGAACAGAGGCTCATTCCTCCTAACCAGCTGACTCAAATACTGCATCTCCAGCCACGAATAACCGTGAACTTCCCATCTAAACATCGGCAGCCAGCACGTCGCATCGTGAAATTTGCCGTCATCTGTCGGAGTCTCAATGTAGACTTTGACAGTTCCATCAGGGTACATCTCCGAGTGTGTTATCTCCGTGTCATCGTTGAGTGTCATAAATGGGTACATCATGAATTTTTGCATCTCCTTCACAAAATCAATATTAGCACACAGTAAGCTATAATCTTCACAGGTGATTATAATCATGAATATACTCAAATACGAAACAGTTTCTCTTGACGAAAACGAAAAGGCACTCCTCATACTTGATCAGACAAAATTACCGGCTCAAGTCAACATTCTTCATCTCACGGAAATTCACGACATTCACAACGCCATCTACACACTTCAGGTCAGAGGCGCACCGGCTATCGGAATAGCCGCAGCGTTCGGACTGTACCTCGAAGCACTCAAGATTGACGCTCAAGACTCGCCTTCATTCCTCGCAAAATTGCGTCAGG
Organism: uncultured Synergistales bacterium; assembly: GCA_905233215.1. Lineage (GTDB taxonomy): Bacteria > Synergistota > Synergistia > Synergistales > Aminobacteriaceae > JAFUXM01. The sequence goes on along the minus strand of CAJODC010000007.1, from coordinate 44,298 downwards.
CAAAAGACTACCTCAATTCCGCAAGACCGACAGCCGTTAATCTCTCGTGGGCTCTCAACAGAATGTACAACTCCGTCAACGTCAGCATGAGCATTCCAGAAATCAGGGAGATTTTACGGCTCGAAGCATTAGCGATTAAGTCCGAAGATACTGAGACTTGCAGGAGAATTGGCGAGTACGGATTGACACTTATTCATGACGGCGACGGAATATTGACACACTGCAACGCCGGTCAATTAGCCACGTCAAAATACGGCACTGCATTAGCTCCCATTCATCTTGGACGTGAGAGAGGCATGAATTTCCACGTCTACTGCGATGAGACAAGACCGCTGTTACAGGGCGCAAGGCTCTCAGCGTTTGAACTCATGGCCGATGGTGTAGACACTACTCTGATTTGCGACAACATGGCCGCTCAAGTCATGAAGGAAGGAAGAGTCAGAGCTGTATTCGTTGGCTGCGACAGGGCTGCATCAAACGGGGACTGCTGCAACAAAATCGGAACGTCAGGTCTTGCCGTCATCGCTAAACATTACGGCATTCCGTTTTACGTCTTCTGTCCTGTCTCCACTGTCGACATGAACATCAAAACAGGCTCGGAAATCGTCATCGAACAGAGAAAGCCCGAAGAAATTACGGAAATGTGGTACTCAAAGAGAATGGCTCCCGATAACGTCAATGTCTATAACCCTGCGTTCGATGTTACCGATCACGAATTGATTACGGGAATCGTTACAGAGTACGGAATAGCATTGCCTCCCTTCACCGAGAGCCTCAAGACAATAACGAATGCCAATCAGGCTCATTGCCTCCGATAGTCAGACGTTCGACATACTTGCCGAGTATATCCGTCTCAAGGTTGATTATTCCTCCGACTCTGAGTCCTCCCAAAGTTGTGGCCGAAAGAGTCGCCGGAATAATCCCTACGCTGAATGACTCGCTCCCTGCGTCAATCACCGTCAGGCTCACTCCGTCAACCGCAACAGAGCCCTTCTCGACTATCCCTCGCAATAATTCTTTGTTCTCAGGGACGAATACAGCCTCTTTCGTTTCAGTCCCTCTAAGTTCACGGAGAGTCGCTACACCGTCAACATGGCCAAGCACAAAATGTCCGTCCAGTCTGTCAGTCAGTCTCATAGCCCGTTCAAGATTGACTCGCCTGCCGACAGAAGCGTTACGACCGAATGAAGTTCTCGTGAATGTCTCGTTCATCATGTCAACATCAAACGTCTTGTCATCATTCCGTGTTACAGTAAGACATGCACCGCTGACACTCACTGATTGTCCGAGCGTCAATTCACCCGAAAATGAAGCCTCAACCGTCAATCGGTAATACGTTCCCTTCCTGCTGAAATTCTTGATCGTTCCGATTGTCTCTATAAGTCCGGTGAACATGTCAATCTCCCTTCTATCATCACATCATCTCCGAGCGTCTTAATTTTTGTTGACGAAAGACGAAACGCCTCATTAACGTCAGAAAAATTCATGTTGAGACTGAATGACCGCCCTTCACCGAAAATTCTCGGCGACACGAAAAATCTCACGTAATCCGCAAGCCCTTCAATCAAAAACACGCTCAAAACGTCAGGGCCTCCCTCAACCATTACCGTCAAAATTCCATGAGCCGCAAGCTGTTTCAAGACGAATGATAAATCCCTTGTTGTCGGTACTGTTAGAACTTCAGCTCCGGCCGATGAAAGAGCGTCAGATTTTTCGGCATCATCACAAGATGTTACGATGATACACTTGCCGTCATTGCCGATAATTTTTGCTGACGGAGGCGTCCTCAATGTCGAATCGAGTACAACACGAAAAGGATTGACTCCCTCAACGTGTCTGACCGTCAATTCAGGGTCATCAGCCAGCACAGTGTTCACTCCTACAATCACAGCGTCATTCTCAGCTCGCATTCTGTGAGCTTCCGTGCGTGCCTCAAGTCCTGTTATCCATTTGCTTGAACCGTTCGACAAATTCATTCTGCCGTCAAGACTCATTGCTGCCTTGAGACTGACGAAGGGTCTTCCGTGTTTGTGCAGGAAAATGAATCCTCTGTTGAGATTTTTTGCTGACTGTTCAAACTCCTCAAGCATCGTAACTTTTATTCCTGCCTCGCGCAAAATCGCCATACCTTTTCCGTTGACTTTAGGATTAGGATCGCTCATCGCTATGAATACCTCGCTGACTCCCTCTTTAACGAGTCTGTCAGCGCATGGCGGAGTCTTTCCGAAGTGGCTGCAAGGTTCGAGAGTAACATAAACTGTAGAGCCTCTGACGCTTTCGCCTCGTGAATGAGCGTCATTTATCGCTTCAATTTCAGCGTGTGGACCGCCGTACTTCTTGTGCCAGCCTTCACCGATTACCCGATTGTCTTTCACTATCACACAGCCCACCATAGGATTCGGAGAAGTTAAGCCCCTTCCATTTTCAGCCAAAGATAAAGCACGCTTCATGTGTGAAAAATTCTGCAAGCGTTTTCAACCTGCCTTTCAACAAAATTATATCAGCGATACAGTCGACAATAGCTTTCTTTTTTGGTTTACAATTCATTTTCCCGACAGCTTCAACAATTTCTGTTATACTCTCTTGAAATATCAAACGCTATTCTAGGAGGGAAAATCATTTGAATATCACTACTTTCTTCACCATTGCAGGAGGAGTCGCGCTGTTCCTTTACGGAATAAAACTGCTCTCTGCTTCGCTTCAGAACCTCGCCGGGGATAAGCTCCGCCAGCTTCTTGGGGAACTCACAAAAACTCCCCTGCGAGGCATCATCGTCGGCATCATCGTTACAGTTCTGATTCAGTCTTCCGCCGGTACCACAGTCATGACAGTCTCATTCGTAAACAACGGCCTTCTGTCTCTTCAACAGGCTCTTGGACTCATCATGGGTGCCAACATCGGAACAACCGTTACGGCTCAACTCTTGGCCTTCAACATTGACACTCTCGCTCTACCGCTGATTTTCGTGGGCGTTTTCTCGTCAATGTTAATCAGCAAAAAGCAGATGGCATATCTCGCAAGCGGTATGATTGGTCTCGGTCTCGTCTTTATGGGAATGCAGACAATGAAGACCGCTTCACACATAATTTCACAGCACAAAGATTTATTGCTCTTCCTCAGCAAAAATCCTCTCACAGGAGTGTTGGCAGGAATAATTTTGACGGCTTTGATTCAGTCATCAGCGGCTACAATCGGTCTAACAATCGCTGTAGCCTCTCAGGGCTTAATCACTCTCGACATGGCCATACCGATAATACTCGGCGACAACATCGGCACGACTTTAACCGCAATCGTTGTGTCGCTCAACGCCTCACGCCCTGCGAAACAGGCGGCACTCGGACACGTTCTCTTTAACCTGATAGGAACGGTGATATTCTTGACGCTCCTTCCAGTTTATCGGACGATAATACTTGCGACAAGCCCCGATATTGGCCGTCAAATCGCAAACGCTCACACGATTTTCAACGTCATCAACACGATAATATTCTTCCCATTCGTTTCACTTCTCGCTAAATTCATCTCGAAACTCGTACCATTACGCCCCGAAGACAAGCCCGAAGATGTCATGTATCTTGACCCGAAACTCATCAGCATCTCTTCAGCGAGCGCAGTCGAAGCCGTCAAAGATGAATTGCTGCACATGGGCGACATCATTCACAGAATGTTTGACCTTATACGTGAGACATTCTTCCACTTTGACGAGGCGAAACTTGAGGACAGGCGCAAGAGATTCGACAGCCTTGAAGACAGTGTGAACAAAATCACACGAGCGATCTCGTCATATGCCAGCGAAATTTGGCAGAGAGGAGTCAGCGATGAAGTCAGTACCGTTTTAGGCTGTTACGTCAACGCTAGTTTGGACCTTGAGAGAATTGGCGACCGTGCCGAAAATCTCATCGAACGCTCTGACGTTATGAATCACTATCTCTCTGACGAGGCCGTTGAGGAGTTCCGAGACATGTACGAGACTACATGCCTTGCCATCGACACGTCAATGAAGTCGTTGAAGAACGAGAACAGCGCGCAGGCTTGGCAGGTAATCAGCGAGATTGAGAAGAAGATTGACTCTCAGGAAAAGAAATACAGAAAGAGACACATTGACCGACTCAATCGCGGTGAATGCGACCCTGAAAAGGGCGTGAACTTCATAACGTTACTCAGCAATCTTGAACGTATCGGTGATCACAGCAATAACATCGCCGGTTACACTCTTGACATTCTCGCAATGAACAAGAAAGCATGAAGAAATGTCTGTTACTGTTACTGTCTGCTCTTGCTCTGCTGATTTTTCTGTGGCTGAAGATTGACATCAACTCCGAACAGGTAACGGAAATCCCGGCATCGCCCGTAATGTACGACATCAAGGGCAGATTGTTTCATGTCAGACTGTCTCAAGATTCTCAACGAATAATCCCCGTTCCTCTTGATGAGATGGGCAAATGGCTTCCGTTAGTCGCCGTCAACGCTGAGGACGGGAGATTTTTCTCACACATCGGCGTTGACTTCCTTTCATTGCTCCGTGCAGCTGCTCAAAACGTTTCACGCTTCCGAGTAGTCTCTGGAGCTTCAACGATAACCGCTCAAGTCGTGAGGCTGTCAGTGTCGGAACGCGAAGGCCGAAAGCGTACAGTGTCAACAAAAATCAGAGAGTTCATAATGGCGTTGAAACTTGAGCGCAAACTGTCAAAGTCAAAAATTCTTGAATGCTATTTGAACCTTGCTCCCTTCGGCGGAAATATTCGGGGAGTTCAAGCGGCGAGCCTGATATATTTCGGCAAGACAGCGAGTCAGATTTCTCCCGGTGAAGCGTGCCTGCTGATAGGAATGTTGAACGGCCCTGCATTGTACCGGCCTGACAGACACCCTGAAGCGGCCATGAAACGCCGTAACGAGATTATCGCTCTCATGGAACGCAAGAAAATTTTTGACCGTTCTACAGCGTCAAGGGCTTACCTTGAGGAATTGCCGAGACAAAAATTTAATCTGCCTTCAAGAGCGTGGCACTACTGCGAGTTGTTACTATCACAAAATCCACAGCATTCAGGAAGGTATGACACAACGCTTGACATTGAGATTCAGACGAAACTTGAGGCGATATTGCGACAGTCTCTGAATGATTTTCCGTCAGACGTAACTTTATCGGCAGGAGTAGTGGACAACAAGACGGCTAATCTCTGTGCTTGGGTCGGCAACGCTCGTTTCAGCCATGATTCATCTTGGGTTGACTGTGGAAGGTCGCCCCGTTCGCCCGGCTCAACGTTGAAGCCCTTTGCGTACCTCTCAGCGGTGGAGCAGGGGATATTAACGCCGTCAACACTGCTTGCTGACACTTCGATTGCATTTTCGGGAAGGGCTCCGAGAAATTTCGATCTGACTTACAGGGGAGCGGTTACGGCGAGAACTGCGCTTCATGAATCTCTGAACGCTCCTGCGGTTCGTGTACTTCGTTCGGCTGGCAATGACCGTGTACTTTCGTTCATGAGGAACGCCGGTTACGCTCATCTCACACAGTCGCCGGAATATTACGGGGACTCTCTGATACTCGGAGGCTGTGAGGTTACACTGCTTGAACAGCTCGAAGCGTATACTGCTCTTGCCTCACTCGGTGTTCACAGACCGTTGAAGCTCATGAGGGACAGCGTTCAGACAAGCGAGAGAATCGCAACGTCCGCAGGCTGCTGGATAGTAAGCGACATGCTCAAGTATGACGGTGAACTGTTACTGCTTGCCCGTGCCACTCATCAGAAATGGCAGGTTGCATTGAAGACAGGGACATCATACGGGCTTCGAGACGCTTGGGCTTGCGCTTGGACACCTGATTACACTGTATGTGTGTGGGCTGGAAGGGCTGACGGCTCATCATGGGAAGGACTCGTAGGGGCTAGAGCGTCATCGCCGATAGCAATAAAAATCCTTCGTGCCGTGTCGCCAAAATCAACGTGGTACGAGATGCCCGAAAATGTCATCGCTCGGAAAGTCTGCTCATTGTCGGGAAAGCCTCCGATCGCTTTGTGTCCGTCAACAAAACTTGAATGGGCGGTCAAAAACGTGACTCATACCGTGCCTTGCGACATTCACGCTCTGAAGGGCGGGAAAGTTGCCCGTAACATGCCTGCCGGTTTCAGCATTCAAGGCGGTAAGAATTTGGCGATAATCTCACCGATTCCGGGAGCTTCATACTTCAACGCTCCTTTTGACACTGAGAGGAAAATACCGTTGAAGGCTGAAGGCTCAAAGGGCTTTGTGTGGTGGTACGCTGACGGGAAATATATCGGTTCGTCAAAGACAGGCGAGACTCTCTTCACTTCGCTTGAAGACGGTGAACACGTTGTGAGCGCAACGGACGGTAACGGGAAAAGTTCAGCCGTAACAGTAAAAATATTTACGCCGGGCAAAAAGTCCGAAAGTGAAAAGCTCTTCTAAACTTGTATAATATACAAAAGCGAAGAAGAATTTACACCCGTCAAGAACGGGAAATATATAAATTTTCACATATTAAGGAAGGTAATGTATGTCAAGAGTTCACAAACACAGACCCGGCGAAACTGACAGGGACAGGCTGTGCTTTATCCCTTTAGGCGGAATGGGCGAGATCGGAAAGAACATGTACGTTCTCGAGTACGGCGATGAGATTCTGGTGATTGATGCAGGGTTGAAATTCCCTGACAGCGAGTTGCCGGGAATTGATTACATCGTGCCGGATATATCATATCTTGAGTCCAACAGAGACAAGATTCTCGCCTTAATCATCACACACGGCCATGAAGACCACACAGGCGGACTGCCCTACGTATTGCAGAGAATCAAAGCTCCTATTTACGGCACACAGTTGACGCTCGGATTGATACGCAACAAGCTACAGGACGATCTGCCGATGTTGAAGCCCGACATGCACGAGATAAGAGCAGGCGATGTGATAAAGATCGGTTCTTTCACCGTGAGATTCATAGCGGTAGCACACTCTATACCTGACTGTGTAGCTCTGTCGATTGAAACTCCTTTGGGAAGAATCGTTCACACAGGCGATTTCAAGCTGGACTCGACTCCTGTTGACGGAAGAGTTACGGATTACGGAGCGTTTGCCGAAGAGGGCGACAAGGGAGTAATGCTATTGTGTTCAGACTCGACTAATGCCGAGAAAAAAGGCTTCACTCCATCGGAAAAAATCATATCTGCCACGCTTGATACACTGTTCAGGACTTATCGAAGCAAGAGAATCATAATATCCTCATTCGCCAGCAACGTTCACAGGATTCAACAAGTCGCAGACGTTTCAGCACGTTTCAACAGGAAGATAGCGTTTTTGGGACGAAGCATGACTCGTAACGCCGAACTTGCACGCGACACGGGCTATCTCAAAATCGACAGCAAGATAATCATCAACATTGAGGAAATCTGGAAATATTCGGACAATCAGCTAGTTATAGTTACGACAGGCAGTCAGGGCGAACCTTTTTCGGGTCTCGTAACGATGAGCAGGGGCGAGAATAAATCAATCGAACTCGGCGAACATGACGTAGTGTTTCTCTTAGCGTCAGTGATACCGGGAAATGAAAAACTCGTCAACAATACCATCAACAGACTCTTCGCTCAAGGCTGTGAAGTAGTCTACGAGAGGGACAGACAGATTCACGTATCAGGCCACGCATCAAGCGAGGAGTTAAAGATAATGCTGAACCTGACACGCCCTCAATACTTCGTACCCATGCACGGAGAGTACAAGCACATGGTGAGGCATTCACAGTTAGCGCAGGAAGTTGGCATACCCTCACGCAATATTTTTCTTGTCAACAACGGCGAAATCCTCACGTTCACCCGCAACAATCCCCCGAAGAAGCACGGCCATGTTCAATCGGGAGCGGTCATAGTTGACGGCAACGCAGCAGGAAGCATCAAGAGCGAAGTTCTCAAGGAACGCCGTGAAATCTCCGAAGACGGTGTGATGGTCGTGGCAGCAGCTATTGACGAACGAGGGAATCTTGCCGCACCGATAGCGATTGAGACACAGGGAGTATTCATCTCTGAGGACAGCGCAGACATCTTCAAGGAACTTTACGCCGTCAGTGAACAGACAGTGCAGGAGCTTGCCGGGTCAATGAGAGGGCGTGCCAACCCTGACGCTTTGCGAAAGGCCATAAAAACACGGGTGCGTGATGTTCTGCGTAAACGTAACTCATCATTCGCTGTCGTTCTTCCTGTAATATCAGTGAAGAGCGCAGACAGTAATAATATTTTCGAGAAGGAGTTTTTCTAGGTTGACAAGTTCAATAATTTTGGGAGCGGTTCAGGGGCTTTGCGAATTTTTACCGGTCAGCAGTTCGGGACATCTTGCACTGTTTCAGATATTCATGGGATTTGATGAGAACATGCTGACGTTCGACATACTGTTACATTTTGCGACACTGCTTGCGGTAGTGCTGTACTTTTGGCGAGATATAGTACAGATTTTGACGGACTGGTTCGGGGGCTGGTTCAGTCAAAAAAAGCGTTCCGGCTGGTCATACGGCTGGGCGGTGCTTATAGCGTCGGCAGTAACGGCTGTGATCGGTCTCGGTTTGAAGTCAACCGCTGAAAAATTTTCTGAGAGCCTGATTCTTGTTGGAGCAGGAGAAATTTTCACGGGACTTGTATTGATTCTCATTCCATTTTTCGCGTCATCAAGGAAAAATTCATCGCTTCTGAAAATCGCTCTTGCTGTCGGACTTGCTCAAGGCGTGGCGGTACTGCCCGGAGTTTCACGCTCTGGAATGTCAATAGCTATGGGACTTTTCATGGGACTCGGAATAACGGAGGCATTTCGATTTTCGTTTTTGATTTCGATACCTGCTATTTTGGGAGCGACATTGCTTGAGTGTGTGAAGTTCATGAAATCTGGCGGAGCTGTATTTCTTCCTGACGGTTACATGGCCGGAGCATTGATAGCTTTTGTGCTTGGCCTTTTGTCATTGATATTGATGAGGCGTTTGGTGAACGCTAAGAACTGGGCGTATTTCGGCGTTTACTGTCTCATTGTCGGAACGTCTGCGGTGTTTCTGTCATGATCATTCTTGCCTCAGGAAGTCCGAGACGAAGGGAACTGCTTTCGAGCATCGGCATTGAGTTTGAGGTCTACAGGCCTGATGCTGACGAGTCAAAAATACCCGGCGAGTCTCCTTCAGAACTTTGCAGGAGGCTTGCTGGGCTGAAGGCTGAGGCTGGAGCGTTGGCATTCCCTGATGATGTCGTGATTGCTGCTGACACTATCGTTGTGATTGACGGCGAGATTCTCGGCAAACCTTCAGACCGTGATGACGCTGTGAGAATGCTGAGGCTTTTGTCGGGGCGTGAACACGAAGTCATAACGGGGCTGGCTGTGTATTCTGACGGTGAGATGAGGGTTGCTGACGTTCACAACGGGAGAATGTGATGACAAGGCCGGAGCTTACGCGGTTCAAGGCAGGGGAGCTTTACTCGTTGAGGGGGTTGTCGGCGATTACTTCAACGTTGTCGGGCTTCCTCTGTGTACACTGGGGAAGATGCTAGCTTCCTGTAGACATTCTCTCTGACCTTCCAGCCGAGAGTCTCGCTTGTGTACCTCACGACATCATCACACGCTCCCGACACGCCCATTCTCTCACGCCCCGTAACGCTCATGTAGTCATAGAGCCTCTCATCGTCAAGCACCCTCAAGGCACATTCAGCCATAGCAACGGCACTCCCTGAAGTGAGAATCTCCGAGTCGCCGAGTAATTTTTTCTGGACACGTTTGCCCTTGTTGTCAGGAGCGATTACTGGAATACCCAAGCCAGCGCATAATTGATTCGCAGTTCCACCCATTCCCAAGAGCAGGCACACTCCTTCCGAAGCCTTCGAGATTTCGTCATAAGTCAGCGAAATTTTCACGCCGTCCTTCGTCAGTGCCGTGTCGGAATGTGTCCAGCCTTCATCTTTGCACGAGGCAAAAAATTTATCGTAATCAAGCGTTGGAGCAAGCATCATTCTGAAATTGTCATAGCCTTTTGAGTTCATTATCTCAACGGCTGACAGAAGAATTTTCACGTCATTATTCGCACTCTTCCTGCTTCCCGGTAAAAGAAGAATAACATTTCCTTCAGTCCTTTTACCGTCAGCAATCAAATCCATTATCGGACTTCCGGAATACGAAGCGTTCCTCCCGATTTGTACCGCTGTAGGCTCGTCCCTTGTCCACGTCTTGAGGGTGAACGAACGTATCAACGCCCTTTCCGTGCGCCAGTGTCCAGAAATATAAACCGTCTTGGCCGTAGCAACAAAAAGAGGACGCTTTCCAGCTCCCCACAAAGTATTCAGCAACAAGTAAACATCTCCGACACAAACAGGAGTGAGAATGTTACGGGAGACTTTCCGCCAGTCCTTGAGCTGTTCAGCGACCTGATGAAGGAGTCCGGCTCTCAAGTCAGCCCAAAGTTCACGCAATGAATATTTGAACACTCCTGCTGAAGGCGTTACGGATTTTGCCGACATCACATCAACACCGACACGCTTGAACGCTTCACCGCTTCCGACAAGAGGGAACGCTGACAGTCTCGCTTCGGGGTAAGCCTCACGCATCTTCACCGCAAGCACTGAGGCTATTGCGTCCTCGCCGTAACCGTTCGAGGCGATCACGATTTCAGGTCTCATTACTTCGGCAAGACGGGCGAAAAATTTTTCACTCTCACGCAGAGTTACCTTCACTTTCGGAACAGCAAGAGGCAGCGTAAATTCATCGGGCAAAATCCCGGCCATGTTCGCTAAATCTTTTTCGGTGCAGGTGATATATTTTGCGTTCACCGAGAGAGCGTTGAGCGTTTTAACGTCATCATGAGTGTACTTGTGATGATCCGTGAATGCCCTGCTTCCCGTTACGTTACAGCCCCTTTCCTCAAGCGAGCGTGTGAAGGTCTCAGGGCTTCCGGTCGCTGAGAAAGCGAAAACCGAGCTTCCTTCATCAGGAATGTTGAAACGCCAGCCGTCAGCGTCAATGTCAGACATGAATATATTTTCACTGTTGACATACTTTTTCAGCTTCTCATGAAGTTTCGCTAACTTCTCACGTTCCGCCATTGATGATTTCGTGATGACGACAATGTGAGCGCGTTTTAGGGCTTTGAACTTCTCACGCATTATCCCGGACGGCGAGAGTCTACCGTTACCGTCAGGGCATAGAGCGTCAACCAGTACAATATCGCAGTCCCTGTTCATCGCCCTGTGTTGAAAAGCATCGTCAGCTATGACAAGTTCAGCTCCAGCCTCTTTGAGTGCTTTTACACCGTCAATTCTTTTCACGGCAACGGCAACAGGCACATCAGGCAGTTTCCCCGAAATCATGAGAGCTTCATCGCCCGTCAAATCACGTTCGCCCTCACCGTTCATGATTATTACAGCCTCGTGAGCCTTTCCCCTGTAACCTCTGAGGACTATTCCGGGCTTTATGCCTTTTGATTTAGCGTACTGTGCCAGCATTATCACGAAAGGTGTCTTGTTGGTACCGCCGTATGTGAGATTTCCGACACTGATTACGGGCAAAGGAGGCTGTTCGCTCTTCATGAGGCCGTGAGAGTGGAGAAAGTCAGACAGAGCCGTTATCATTGCGAGAATGACAGTCGGCGGAAAAAGTATCACGTCAAGAAATAGGCTGTAACTTTTGCCCTTTGCGTGAGCGATGTACCAGTTATAGATTTCCGTATAATTCAGCATAGAGGCCGCCTTCTTTGAGCAAATTTTCATGAGTCCCCGACTCCGTGAACGTTCCGTCCTTCAAGACATAAATTCTGTCAGCGTTCTTGATTGTGCTTAACCTGTGAGCGATGATTATTGATGTCCTTCCTTTCATGGCCTGATTGAGAGCTTTCTGCACCGCCTGTTCTGATGCTGTGTCAAGCGAGCTTGTAGCCTCGTCAAGTATTAGTATTCTCGGATCTCTGATGACTGCTCGTGCTATTGCTATTCTCTGACGCTGACCGCCTGAGAGCGTTACGCCTCTTTCGCCGACAAGCGTATTGTAACCGTCAGGCAATGACTCAATGAAGCCGCTGATGTCCGCAATTTCAGCAGCCGTTTTTACTTTGTTCATGTCAATTTCATCGAGGCCGTAAGCGATATTGAAAGCTATAGTCCCTCTCATCAAGATACATTCCTGAGGAACTATTCCGATCTGTCTCCGTAAATCTTTCAATGAGAAGTCCGAAATATTCACGCCGTCAATCAAGATTCTTCCCTTTGAGGGTTCATAGAAGCGTGGGATTAAATCGGCAATCGTTGATTTTCCCGAACCTGTAGGGCCGACAATGGCTATTTTTCCTCCGGCTTTGACATCGAGGTTTATCCCGTGAAGAATCTCCTGTGAGTCGTAACTGAATGACACGTTCTCGAAAGTTATACGGCCTGTTATGGGAATGTGAGTTTTTGTTGACGTGTCATCTTCGGCTGGGACGCTGAGAATCTCGCAGATTCTTTCCGCGCTCGCTATTCCCGTTTGAATGTAGCTCATCTGATTCATGACGCTCCTTATCGGCTGAACCATGAAGGCAATGTAGCCGGTGAAAGAAATCAATTCTCCCGGTGTCAAGTCGCCATTGATGACGCTCCTTCCTCCAACCCAGAAGACCACAGCCAGAGCGAATATCAGGAACACCTCAATCACTCCAGCCAAAATCCCTTGAACGCTCACAGCCTTCAACAGTGCGTCATAATTTCCCCGTCCTGCCTCCCTGAAACGTTCAAGCTCTGCGTCTTCGTTCGCAAAAGACCTCACTACCCTGACTGCGCTGAAAGCCTCTTGAGCCGTTGCAGTAATGTCGGCTAAATGTTCCTGAACGTTGTGGCCTGCTGCACGGAGTTTTTTCCCTGCAAAAGACAGAAGCATTCCCACAAACGGAAGAACGATAACGATTAAGCATGTCAATTTCCAGTTGATGTAAATGATAAAAGCAAACATTCCCACGAAGGTTATCAGGTTGAAGAGCAGGTCGATGAAAGTTGTTGTTACTATGTTCTGAAGGGTAGCGGCATCGCCCGTGATCCTGCTCATGAGTTCGCCAGTCCTTGAGGCGTAAATAGTGCCCAACTTCATTCTCATCATGTGATCGTAGAGAGCGTTGCGAATGTCCATGACAACGCCCTGACCGGCCTCGTTCATGTAGTAACGCTGAAGGTACATCGTCAGAGCCTTGATTCCGAAAATAGCTATCACGGCGAAACAGATGATGTTTAGCATGAAAATATTTTTTGAGATTAAGACATCATCAACGACAGACTTGAACAAGTAAGGCGGAAGGACATTAAGCCCCGATGACGCTAACATGAAGATGACGGCGAGAAAAATTTTCAGCCTGTATTTTTTCGTGTAACCTGCCAGCATTCTCAGAGGTTCGGAAATTTTCATACCGCTCCCCCCGTGCCTGTCGCAATATCGCAGAGCCTCTCAGCCGCTCCGCTTTCGCCCGAAAATGAAAGCAGTTCATCATGAATGGCTGTCATGTGTTCGTCATCATCAAGTTCAGATTTGATTTTCTCGGCGACCATGACGGGCGTAACATTGCCCCACATTTCAGGGAGAATATTTTTGTTGAACGTCCTGTTAGGCAGGGAGATATAACCGTTCCATTTTTCAACGGTGCGAAGGAGAGCTTTTCGGCGTATTATTCTGCCGACAACTGGAAGACCTGCGACAAATCCGGCAAGACCTGCAACGGGCATGTAGTCCAAAAATTTTTCGGGAGCAATAACGACTCCTGCAAGCCCGCAGTGCATCATCTCAAAATTATTTGTACCCGGCTGAGTCACGGCAAAATCAGCGTTCCTCATGGCAAGAGCCGCGCTTGCTCTGACAGGATTTAACCCGGCCTTCTTCCACTGTTTAATCTCAATCTCCGGCATGAACTGAGGAAATAATGATCTTATTCTTGCGTTTGGTATTAGAGTCTTTATGTTGTCACGGAGTTCGCAAAGCCAGTTCATCACGGCTGAACGAATCTGCGGTCTGCTTCCCGGTAAAAATAATATTCTCGGCGATGCAGGGTCCTTCTTCCAGTTCCAGCGAACAACGTCAGAGACAGTCGAAGCCGTTTCGAGAGAGTCCTTGACAAGATCGCCTATTGCCGTAACAGAAGGAAAATTCACCTGTTCTTGAAACGCTGTGAGAAGTTTAACGCCTTTGATTTCTTTTCTGTGTCTGTAACTGTAGACAGTCAACGGAGCTTTCGAGAACTTTGACATTCTAAGCCCGAATGAAATATCACCGCCCATTTGAATAATTCTGTCAGTCTTTTCGTGAGCGGCTTCCTGCCATGTAACAGAAGTTGAAGAAGGCCCCTGAAGTTTATCGACACCGAGAAGAGAAGCGGCTTCCCTCTCATGGCTTGACGAGAAAGGACACGGCAAGAGCCACAATGATATTGAATGGCCTCGTTCTCTCAATTCCGAAGCGACCGGGCGAACCCAGCCCCATAATTCGCCGGGACCATTCGTTAAAATAGTAACACGCAAAAAATTCACCTTCCTTGAAAAAAATTGATAGAAAATTATTATAATATAGTCTACGATGGACTACATCAAAAAATCTCCATATACTTTGACTAATATTGTTACACAAGAAAGGAGTCTTGAACATGAAAAGGATTGCTACATTAACAGCGTTGATGATGTTTTGGGTGAACAGTGCTCACGCTTTCGGCTGGGAAGATGTTACGGACTATGCCGGCGGAATTTGGGACAGCGTAACGGGCTGGTTCAGTTCGGAAGAGACGGTTACGAGTGATGACGGACTGCCTGAGAATATCGCTGGCAAGTGGGGGAAGCTCACTGGCAATCTCAATGACGCTCTCGAACTTCGTGACAAACATGAAACGCTCCCTGACTCAGCGTGGTTCGGCGATGACAAGGCGAGTAACAGCAGGAAGATTGATGAGCTTCTTGACCGTGCGCTTGTGATACTTTCCGGGAGTGATGCAGGGAACTCAAGAGCGGAGGCCATGAAACTTCGTTCAAAACTTTCGTCATTAAGGGCTGAACTTGACGCTCTAAGAAACGAACGCATCAACGCTCCCGAAAGTTCGTATTTTTTCTGGGTAAGGACAAAGAGCAAAGTTGACGCGAAAATCAAGGAGACTGAGAACGCAATCGACAAGACCGAAGCCGACATGACAGCGATAAATTCACGTCTGACATCGGATCTTCGGAGCATCGGACTTGAGTTGACCGACACACAGACTGAGATACTGCTAAATTCCGTAACAGGCGAGGACATTTTACAGAACACGGTGATATTCGACAACGTTAAAGCCGTAGTCTCAAAACTCGAGGAACTCTCACAGAATGAGACCAACGATCTCGCTATAACCCGGCGTTACACTGGAATGTATCTGGTGCTGAATGACCTACTGATACACACACAGGAGCAGTTAATCAGGAAGATGAACACAGAGTACAGACCGCATTTAGCCGAAATCATGAGGGAAGCCGAGACATTGAGGAAGGACGCTCTCTCAAAGAGCAACAACAGGGCATACACTCAGGCACAGCGGAAATCTTTTGCGCAGAACGCTAAGTCCAACGCAACGACAATCGAGGCAGCAAGGTTATACGGCGAACTTCTCGACAGTCAGAAAACGGCAATCATGGACAGCGTGAAGAACTTGAGACTGAATCGAGATTTGGCTGAAAACACATACAAGACCGTGAGGAGTTCCGGAGAATTGAGAGGGCTGATACATTCGGGGCTGAATGCCTTTGACGCTATCGGTAATTTGTCGATGCCTGAGCTGAAAATCTTTGAGAGCGGTGTAATGAGGGCTGAATTTGACGAGATTAACAGAAGGCTCAAAAGGTAAAGAAAAAAACGAGCCGTGCATTTTTTGCGCGACCCGTCTATTTTTTTTGTTACGCTATCTTGCTGACCTCGTAACCGGCTTCTTCGACTGCTGAAATTATCGCTGTGTCGGATATGTCCTTTGTCAGCGAAATCACAGCGGTGTTCGTTTCGAGGCTGACTTCCGCCGATGATACAGCGTCAAGAGCTTCGAGAGCTTCCTTGACGTGTTTCACGCAGTTCATGCAGCCCATTCCTTCAACGTGTACTGTCTTGGTCATGGCTACGCCCTCTCACTGCTGGGACGGTAAGTCTTGAAGTAGAACAGCAAAGCGAACGCTACAGCAACGCAGCAGCCGATTCCGTAAGCAAGATTCCTCTCAAGCATCAGGTAGCACTCAGGAGCAATGCAGAAATATGTTACGCTGACGGCTGACATGAATGTTGCAGGAACAGCAGCAAGAAGACTCGCTCCTGCGCTCACGTTCGTAGCAAGATACACGGCACCGGCCCATAACGCTATCATTGCGAGTGTCTGGTTTGACCATGAGAAGTAACGCCAAACGATTCCGTAATCAAGGAACGAAATTCCATAGCCAGCAGCAAGCAGAGGAACAGCGAGTACAAGTCTCGGAGCGATTCCCTTCTGGTCAATCTTGAACCAGTCAGCAAGAGTCAATCTCGCGCTTCTGAACGCCGTATCGCCTGACGTTATCGGGCACGCTACGACTCCGAGCAACGCCAAAATACTTCCTATAGGCCCTAAGAGTCCGACTGAAATCTGGTAGACACTCGTTGAGTTTCCACCGCCGACCGCAAGAAGTCCGGCTGTTGAGAATCCGCCGTCAGTCCCATTGTAGAACGCTATGCCTGCGCTTGCCCAGATGAGAGCGATGATGCCTTCAGCGACCATTGCGCCGTAAAACACGAATCTTCCCTGACGCTCAGACGTTAAGCATCTTGCCATCAAGGGCGACTGTGTAGCGTGGAAGCCCGAAATCGCTCCGCAGGCTACCGTGATGAACATTAACGGCCAGATAGGCATCGAGTCGGCTTTCGGGTGCATGTTGTAGAGACCTTCCCAAAGTTCGATCATCGGCTTCGTTCCCTGAATGTGATTGTAGACTGTAACGCCTCCGATTCCGATGGCCATGAAGATCAAGCACAGTCCGAAAACAGGATATATCTTGCCGATAACTTTATCGATCGGAAGAAGTGTAGCAAGGAAGTAATAGACAAGTATTATGACTGTGAGAATCTTCGTCCATTCGGCAGCATTGAAGCCCATAGCCGTTGCAGCAGTACCGCCCGCGCCTACTGCACCGCTTGTACCCTGAGTCACCATGAGGGCAAGCAGTCCGGCAGGACCTACCATGAAGACAACGCCGACCATAACGAGAAGCACAACGCTGAACAGTCTCATGACCTGAAGCATGAAGCCTCCGAGATATTTTCCGGTGATTTCCGAGACGCTCGCGCCGTCATTCCTTATTGAGAGCATACCGACGAGATAATCATGAACAGCTCCGGCGAAGATTGTTCCGAAGACTATCCAGAGGTAAACCTGAGGCCCCCAGATTGCGCCGGTCAAAGCTCCGAAGATGGGCCCTAATCCAGCGATGTTGAGTAACTGAATCAGGAAAGCCCTTCCTGCCGAAATGGGAACGAAGTCAACGCCGTCAGGGTGAGCGACACAAGGTGTTTTTCTGTCGTCAGGACCGAAAATCTTGCTGACTATCGCACCGTAAATCATGTAGCCCAGTATCAAAAGTACAAGGCCGCCTAAGAATGAATACATAAAAATTTTCTCCCTTCTGAAAAATGTGATAGTATGTGAGAAATTTTAGACCATTCAGAAATTAAATCAAGCGTTTATATTATTGAAGGAGGTAATTTTTATGTCTGCACGTCCAGAAAAAACGCTAGGTGTACTCGGCGGAATGGGGCCCGCAGCGTGTGCTGAATTTCTGCGCATACTGGCACGAGACTGCCCGGCCGGAAATGATTCACAGCACCCGAAAATCATAATGCTTTCAGACCCGGAGACCCCAGACAGGAGCGATGGCCTCATGGGAATAGGTCCTGACCCTCTGCCTGTACTCCGTAAAAATCTGATGACGCTCGCTCAATGGGGAGCTGATGTTCTTGCTGTACCCTGCAACACCGCCCACTACTTCATCGACCGTTTCAGAGATGAATTGCCTGTACCGCTCATTCACATTGTCGAGGCGACTGTTGAAGCCGCGAAGGAATTGAGTCAGGGTAATTGTTCGTGGCTTCTTGCGACTGACGGGACTCAGAAGAGCATGATTTACCCTGAATGCGCCGCGAGAATGCAGTATCATTTCCTCAAGCCATCGCCCGGACAACAGGAGCGTGTTCAAAAGTGCGTGAGGCTGGTGAAGGCTGGCGACATGAAGACGGCTGGAGAGGTCATGCGTGATGTTGTCGGCGAACTTTGGCGTGAGCGTGATGTTCCTGTAACTATGGGCTGTACTGAACTGCCGTTAGCGTATGAGGCATCGGGGCTTCCTCTTGAGCGTCAGGTGTCGAGTCTCAAGGCGTTGAGCGATAAGTGTATCAGTGTGCTGTACGGCCTTTGATGTTATAATCTGGCAGATAAACTCAAGCGAAAGGATTTGATGAAATTTGCCCAACAATAACTACGATGATGAAGTTGAGATTGATTTAATTGATTTGTTCAAAACTCTTTGGCGAAGAAAGGGACTAATAATTTTTCTGTCGTTCATTTTTGGAGCTGGTGCCACGATATATGCTTTTACAGCTCCTTTCATCTACAGGGCTGAATGCAGGTTTGTTCCTCCGGGTGGAGGCAGTGCAGGAGGGATTGTGTCTCAGCTTGGAGGGCTTGCGAACTTCATGGGAGCTTCGTCAATAGGAAAAACGCCGGGTCAGACCATGTTGGGAATACTTGAGGGCAACTCTGTAGTTGACGCAGTAATTGACCGCTTCAATCTCATGGAGGAAATGCAGCAGGAAATACGGCTCAATGCCAGAGCAGCAGTTTTGAAAACTGTCGAAACAAAAGAGGACGCTCAAAGCGGTATCATCAGTGTAGCATATATCCACAAAGATCCGAAGAGAGCAGCGGATATAGCCAACGCTTTTGTTGACGAACTTCAAAAGAAGGTACGTGAAATTAACTTTCAGGACGCTCAAGAGAGACGAGCATTCTTTGAGAATCAGCTCACTGCGGCACAGCAGGAGTTAGCCGAAGCAGAGGACGCAATGATGAAGTACCAGCAGAGCAGCGGAGTGTTAGCACTCGGTTCACAGACGGCCTCAATGCTTGGAGCGATAGCGAGTCTCCGTAACCAGATTGCGGCGAAGAACGTTGAAATTTCATCGCTTGCGAGTTACGCCCGTGAGGATAACCCACGATTGAAGCTGGCACGTTCACAGCTTGAGGCAATAACGAGGGAGCTTCACCGCCTTGAAGAAGAGCAGAAACGAACAGAACACAGGCAGGGCCGGGCACTTTCGAGCGATCTCATTTCGACAATCGCAAACGTTCCCGAAATTAACGTGGAATACGCACGACATGAACGCAATCTGAGATTCGCTAACGTCAAGTATGACACTATGCTCAGACAGTACGAGAACGCTAGACTTTCAGAGGCGAATGACATCTCAACGTTGCAAATAATCGACCCTGCTACACCGCCTGACTGGAAGTATAAGCCTCAACGAGCAAGAATAATGCTGATAGGTACATTCATCGGATTCTTTCTCGGCTGCGGCTGGGTGTTCGTTAAGTACATGATTAAACTTCACGAGGATTCACACGAAGAAGATTACGATGATGAATAGAAGGGGTACAGGAAAATTCCTGCCCCTTATCTTTTCCCGTAAATCTGACGGAACATCAAGGCTTCAGCGATGTGCTTGCGCTGAATTTCCTCATCTCCGGCCAAGTCCGCTATCGTCCTCGAAACTTTCAACACTCTCGTCAGTCCTCTTCCTGAGAGATTCATTTTCCCGGCCATAGAGGCAAGATATTCACGATTCGAATCGTTCAGTGTCAGGCATCTTCTCACAACGCTTTCGGGGATTTCAGCATTGCAGACAAAACCGTATTCACGCCATCTCTCAATCTGAATATTTCTCGCTGCTATGACTCGCTTTCTTATCGCTGCGCTTTTCTCAGGGGTCTTGCCCTTCTCGTCAATCGACAGCAGTTCTTCGGGCGTTAATCTCGGTACTGTAATCTGCAAGTCTATTCTGTCCATGATTGGCCCTGACAGTTTGCGCCTGTAACGGTCAATTTCAACCTGTGAACACTTGCACGGCGTTACAGGGTCTCCGGCGTAACCGCAGGCGCAGGGATTAGCAGCAAGCACAAGAAGCACCCTCGAAGGATATTTCACCGATCCTGAAGCGCGACTCACAATAATCTCGCCGTCCTCAATCGGCGCACGTAAACTCTCGGTCAGGTCTCTCGGAAATTCCGTGTACTCGTCAAGGAAAAGTACTCCCCTGTGAGCAAGCGACAATTCGCCCGGCCTCAAGTTGTGTCCTCCTCCGCAGACTGAAACAGTACTTGCCGTGAAGTGAACAATCCTGAAAGGTCTCTCGCGTCCCGGCTTCATCTCAAGTCCCAAAGTGCTTCGTACCAAAAGAGTCTCAACCATCTCATCATCTGTCAAAGGCGGTAATATCCCTGCTATCGCTCTGGCAATCAAAGTCTTTCCGCTTCCCGGCGAACCCACCAAGAGCAAATTATGATGTCCGGCTGCTGCTATCTCTGCGGCTCTCTTTGCCTGAGACTGTCCCTTGATGTCTGAAAAATCCGGCTCAACCTTCGCTGGAATGTCGGGAATATACGCTGGCGGTAACTGTCGAGGTTCTTCGCTTCCGGTCAGCATCATGACGAGTTCGGCGAGATTGTCGGCGCAATAAGCCTCAACTCCCTGAACTAATGCAACCTCTTCGGCGTTGCCTGATGGAATGTAGAGAGGAATATTCATTTTCTTGGCCAAAAATGCAGCCGGTACCGCTCCTCTGACTCGCCGTAACTTTCCGTCAAAAGCAAGTTCGCCCATGTATAACGCTCTAGGGCATGACTTCAAAGCTCCTGACGCTCTCATTATTCCGAGTGCAATCGGCAGGTCAAGCAGTGCGCCCTCTTTCGGAATGTCGGCAGGAGCGAGATTGATTGACACACGCCCCTTCATGTTGAGACCGAGTGAACGAAGTGCCAAACGTACCCGCTCTTTCGACTCTCTTACGGCTACATCGGGCATTCCTACTATTGAGACCGAGAAGAGTCCCCCCGTTATTTCAGCTTCAACCTCAACGGGGAAGGCCTCCATTCCTCTCAGTGTTACACCGGGTATACCGCTCATGATTTTTTCCGTCTCTTCAAAACAAACATGTATCCCACCGCTATTATCACGGCGAGAGCAACACATGCTATCGTTATCACGTGGAGATATTCTTTCAACAGGTCTTGATGTTCACCGAGAAGATAGCCTGCGAACGTAAGCACTACAACCCACGCTCCTGCACCGATTGACGTGAAGAGCATAAATGTTTTCATCGGCATTCTAGCTATTCCGGCAGGGAGCGAAATATATTGTCGTATAACAGGCAGCAATCTTCCGACTAACGTGCTTACATGGCCGTGCTTCCTGAAAAATTCATCGGCCTTGTCGATTGATTCACGTGAGATGAAGAAATATTTTCCGTACTTTATCAGAAACGGACGGCCTAATTTCACCGCAAGCCAGTAATTGAACAGCGCACCCAGTAAACTTCCGGCAATGCCTGCGATTATAACGAGAGGGAGCGACATTTCGCCTTTCCACGCCAGATAACCGGCGGGAGGCATTACGACTTCACTGGGGAAAGGAAAGAATGACGATTCAAGAAACATCAGCGAGATTATCCCAGTGTAACCCATTTTCCCGATCGTCTCAACAAGCCATTGAGTGAGTGCGCCTATTATGTGCATTACAGTCCTAATTCCTCTCTTACTGACGGATCATAGGCGATGTTACCGCCCATTTCTTCAAGTTTCTTCTGTGAATGTGTAGCCGATATGAATCTGATTGTGCCTGAACTGCTCCTCATGCAGAGTGAATTTGTCTCGATGTGCGCTCCGTGATAGTGAACGCCCCTCAATAAGTCGCCGTCAGAACCTCCAGCAGCCGCGAAGAATACATTGTTGCTCTTCACGAGGTCGTCAATCGTCAGGACTGTATCACGGGTCAAGCCTCGTTCCCTTGCTCGTGCTTCATCGTCATCGTTCCTGAAGTAGGGCATACACTGCATGTTTGCATCAAGACACTTCATAGCGCACGCAGTGATTACAGCTTCGGGACTTCCACCGATTCCCAAAAGAATATCGGCTGTCTCATGGCCGGGAAGACTCGTCATCAATGCTCCAGCAACATCACCATCGCCGATGAGTCTGACTCTTGCGCCCATTGCCCTGACTTTCTTGAGGATTTCGCCGTTTCTCGGGCGGTCAAGCATTACAACTGTAGTCTCCTCTATCTTTTTGCCTTTTGCTTTTGCCACGATTCTAACGTTGAACTCAACGGGGGCTTGAATGTCAATGTAACCGGCTGCTTCAGGGCCAGTAACAATTTTGTTGAGGTAGAACAGATTATCGGGGCTGAACATTGAGCCTCTCGGAGCAGCAGCAATGACACTGATTGCGCCGTCCTGACCCTGAGCCATTAAGCGAGTGCCGTCTATAGGGTCAACAGCTATGTCAACTTCCGGGCCTTCGCCTGTTCCGACTTCCTCGCCGTTGAAGAGCATTGGAGCTTCGTCCTTTTCACCTTCACCGATTACGACAACGCCCTTCATCGCCACACCGTGAAGAACGTAACGCATAGCCTCTACGGCGGCATGGTCAACTTCGTTTTTGTCGCCGAGTCCGAACCAACGCCCTGAAGCCATTACGGCAGCTTCAGCAGAGCGCACTAATTCCATTGCGAGATTCTTATCCTGCGCAAATAATGCCATAAAATTTTTCCCCTCTCTGAGAATTTTTACGTGATGAGAGTATTATATACCATACAGACTTGACAAAAATTTTTACCGCCTGTAAAATTCCCCCTTCAGAAATACAAACTTAGGAGGTTTTACCGCATGGCCAAAAAACAAATGGTTTACGGCATCAACGACACACCGCCATTCTTCATCACCCTTCTTTCAGGAGCGCA
The DNA here is from genome assembly GCA_905233215.1 of uncultured Synergistales bacterium. GTDB lineage: Bacteria > Synergistota > Synergistia > Synergistales > Aminobacteriaceae > JAFUXM01. Next base: position 21,294 of record CAJODC010000007.1, on the reverse strand, counting down.
GCACGTTCTGACCCTCTTCGGCTCAACAACACTAGTACCATTGATATTCGGTCCGGCAATGGGAATGGACGCACTACAAATAGCTTCGTTAATCTCCTGCGTTTACTTCGGAATGGGAGTTGCGACACTAATCCAGACAAGCAAAAAGCTCGGTTCAGGACTACCAATCGTTCAGGGATCGAGCTTTTCTTTTATCCCTTCAGTCATGACGGTAATAGCTCTGTACAAAGCTGGAGGCCCTGAGCAGGTTATGCAGTACATGGGCGGAGGCTTGATAGTTGGAGGAATATTGCTCTCAATAATCGGCTACAGCAGAATAGCCGGAGTAATCCGCAAGGTAATCACGCCGGTAGTAATCGGCCCGGTAATAATGGCGATAGGCTTCTCCCTTGCCGGAACAGCAGTACAGGGTAACGCCGCTAATTACTGGCCAGCATCGCTTGGAGTTGTGGTGTTAATTTTCCTTTTCAGCTTGGTGTTGAAGAACAAGTACATCAACATTTTCGCAATCCTTCTAGCTATTGTCATCACTTACTGCATATGTCTTGCTCTTTCGATGAAGGGAATATTCACGCCCGAACACCCAGCGTACATCAACCTTGCGAGAGTATCCGAAGCCCCTTGGATCAGAGATGTGAAGACCGTAATAATCCCTTGGGGAATGCCTAAGTTCAGCCTGATGGCGATTGCCGCTTTGCTTGCCGGATTTTTTGCCACAATGATTGAGTCGATCGGCGACTATCATTCAGTCTCATACGCTTCAGGCGTTGACGATCCCGACTCCGAGACGATAAGCAGGGGAATCGGTGCAGAAGGCCTGTGCTGTGCGCTGTCGGGAGTATTCGGTTCAGTCGGCACTACGTCATACACTGAGAACATCGGCCTCATCGGTCTGACTGGAGTCGCTTCGAGAGTTGTTGTGAGGACTGGAGCGGTGATACTGATACTGATGAGCTTTGTAGGAAAGTTGAGCGCGTTAATTGCAACGATGCCTTCACCGATAATCGGCGGAGCGTATATAGCATTGTTCGGGACGATCGGAGCGATGGGTATTCAGGTCTTAATGAGAGCGGACATGTCGAGCCAGAGAAACATTCTCATCATAGGGTTTGCGTTCTTGATGGCATTGGGGCTTCCCGGCTGGGTTGAAGCTAATCAGTCTCTGTTCATGAATGATGCTCAGAGCCAGTTAGTTCACACGCTCGGCGGAATGGTCTGGGCAGTCCTCAAGACACCGATGGCAGTCGCTGGAGTCTGTGCTGCTGTATGCGACTCGCTGATACCGGGAACAGATGAGGAACGAGGAATTAACGTAACGCCAAGAGGCGTGTAACACAATAAACCCCCGATGATGAGTCGGGGGAATTTTTTTGCTCTCTGTGCGAAACGTTAATCTTGCTTCATTTTGAAACTGTACGAAACAGATTAACTCATCATATTGTCCATGCAGTCGTCAACGAACTGTTCTGCTTCTTCTCTGCTGTCAAATTCATCTCTATCCGCTCCGAAAGTGTCCAGCATATCGTCCAGAGTATCATCGCTATACTTCGACATCGCTTCTCGTTACCTCCTTTCGTTTCACGTGTTAAAATCTGCTCTGAATAATACACATTTCTAGTTACATAATCGAATGCAAATGACTCAGGAGGCTCAAGACATGCCGACATTCAAACTCAGCAGTGAATATATCCATCGTATACGAGAACGTTTCAATCGTTACCAAAAAATCAGAGCCATTATCTTCCGCAACGTTGACGAATACATTTCCGACTTCATGAATTTTCAGGGTACACCGCAGGAAAGGGACGAATATTTAGCCGACAAGTACAGCAAAAAAGCTCCGTCCGAAAGTTATCTCGCGTTGTTCAGCGGGGGAAGCGTTCTTTTTCACGTGAAAGATATTGCCTTGCTCACAGGCCGGGACTCTTCATCAACATCAAGAATGCTCGCTAACATTGAGCGTTCGGAAGGCTGGTATTCAAGGCTCGTATCGTTAAGACATGAAGTGAAGTCGGCGAACAACAACACTATCTACGCTTATGACCGTGATATTTTCGGGCTGATAATGGATTATCGTGAGAGTCAATATCTTGAGCGTATAAGGCGTGGAGGAAAGGCTGATTTCGGCGAGGTCGTAAAATTTTGGGAGTATCTGAAAAAAATTGCTGACACTGAAAATGAGTCGTCCATGAAAATCGGAGTTGTTCAAAAAGAAATTACCGACTCGGAAGCGTCTTCAGTTCTTCCTGATGTGCCTCCAGTGAGCTGGTCGGACGTGATAAGAATAATCAGCGGAAAATTATTCAGCGTCAAAGCAGACATGATATTTGCGGTTGTCTTTGCTGTTACCTTCATGGTCGCTAGGAAATGGACGTTCCTAATCCCGGTTTTCGCTGTACTGTCAGCAGTCGGCCTTGTAACGTGTGCGGTAATATTGCGCAAAAGGTCTTCTCGTACTGAGCTTTTAGCTGAACTCGGAGCGGTAGCAACATTGTCGATGTTATTCTGGGGAATCAATCTCACAATGGACAACGGAATTTACACTCCCGGCGGTACAGTGATGAATCTAACTCAGCCTGAAGCAGCCATAAACGTTAGTGCAGCGCGTGGAGAATATTTTGGTCATAGAGACTGCCCTATTATATTTTTTGTTGACGCTGATAACGAAGCCGAGATTGCTGAGTTATTTTACAGGACTGATGGCAATGACGATTACAGCTCAACAGGGCGCAATGAGGTTGGCGGAGTACAATTTTTGCTGACACCAAAAATCACGGGCGATACAATCATGATTGACATGAAATATTCTGACACTGACGGAAAAGAACACGGGCCTTACAAATTCACGTTCAACGTTGAGGAAGAGCGTTACAAGTCCGGCAAAAACGCAGTCATCAATCACCCTGATATTCTCTGGCTGTCTGAATACGGCGGTATGACCGTCATAAATTCATTCATGAACGACACAATCAAAGCCATACACTACGGAGTGAACACAGAAAGCCCTGACAGAGTGTATGTACCTGACTTTGACGAAGGCTATCATGGCGATGGAAGCTATATTGTTGACGAGACGTACAGTGAAGTTGACTTTGTGAGTCTTTACACCGAGTTCACAGACAGTACTTCGTCAGATATTCACATTAAGGATAACGTTATACACTACATTGAACACACCACACCAAGCGAGGCGATAATACTCTGAAGTTTTTTGCCGGAATTTTGACACAAAAAGAGCCTCCGCAATCATTTCAACGGAAGCTCTTTTCTTTGATAGCCTCAACGAGGTTCGAACTCGTGTTTTAGCCTTGAGAGGGCTACGACCTGGACCACTAGTCGATGAGGCCGGATTTCTGCAACAAAGTGAATATTATCATGACAAAAGTTTTTTCGCAAGTCGAATCGTGAATTGACATTCTGATTTCAGTAGTGTAACTTCCAGAGCAACAAGCAAAAATTGAAGGTGAAAATTATGATAGAGTTCCGTGACGATGTGCGTTACACAGAGTCAAACGAGTGGGCAAAATTTTTTGACGGCGTTGTACGTGTCGGCATTGACGATTACTCACAGTCATCACTCGGCGATGTTGTCCACGTTGAAATTATCGGCAAAGGCAGGAGAGTCACAGCCGGTCAGCCTTTAGGCTCAATCGAGGCAACAAAGTCCGTCAGCGAAATCAACGCTCCAGTCTCAGGAGTGATTACCCTCGTCAATGATGAAGCCGTGAAAAATCCTGCCATTCTCAACATTGACCCTTTCGGTGAAGGCTGGCTGGCTGAAATTTCCCCTGATGACCCTGACGAGATCAATTCATTGATGACACAGTCAGAGTACAAAGCGTTCATATCACGATGACACAGACCGCTGAACGAATCCAAAACATTAACCGTTTGAAGCGTGATGTCTACCGTGAATACGGCTTCTATTATTACGTCCCTATGGCCGAAGCCTATACAGTTCAAGTTCCTGTTACTGTCGGCTGTTCGTACAATAAATGCCTTTACTGCGAGTTGAATCAGGGACGGAAATTCCGGGAGTTATCGCTTGAAGAAATCACCGGCCATGTCGAAAATTTACGTGTCATCAATGAAGGCAGAAAATCAAAACGCTTTCTTCTTGCCGGCGGTAATCCTTTCGTTCTGTCGACGGAAAAATTATTGCGAATCTCCGATGTTATTCACAAAAATTTTCCTGACTGCGAATACATTTCATCATTCTCACGCGCCGATGACATAACACGCAAGACAACCGATGAACTCGACATGCTCCGCTCGGCAGGCTATGACAGGCTTTGTATCGGAATAGAATCGGGAAGCGATGACGTTCTTGCGTTTCAGAACAAAGGAGTAACAAGAGCCGATAATCTTACGGCCATGAACATGCTCGACAATGCCGGAATGAAATACTCGGTCTACATCATGCTCGGTCTTGGCGGTCAAAAAATGAGCGAGTCTCACGTCAATGAAACCGCAAGCCTCCTTAACATGTCCAATCCTTTTGAGCTTACTGTTGTTACTCTTGTGATATTCAAAGGAGCCGGACTGATTGAGCGCATAAAGTCTCATGAATTTTTGAGAATGCACCCTTTTGACGCTCTCAAAGAAGGAAGGAAATTGCTCTCGCTCATCGACATCTCAACGATATGGGACGCGACTCACAAGACCAATATTTTTCCCGTCAAAGGCAAAATTCCCGAGCACAAAGAAAGATTATTGCAGCGAATAGATGACGTTATCGCTGAAATAGAGTCGACCGATTTGAAACAGTACGAGTTAAAACGCTGGCGGAAATGGGGAACTGAGTGAGAGAAATTTTCGGTTGACGTTAAAATAATAAGTAACAGCCGCAATACAGACGGTCAAAAAAATGTTAGAATATTTTGAAATAAAACCCCTTATGCTGGAATGCTGAGGGGCTGAATTTTTTTCGTGGCATGTGCAAACAAGGACATCAGGAAAGGAGAGAGTGAAAATTGTTTGCTCATTTTGTGGATTATCTTCATCAGGGTTCCCCAGCCAGTACAGCAGTAATCACAGTAGCGTTGATGCTGATGTTCGGCTTTGCCTTGACGAGAATAACGAAGCTGTTGAAACTGCCCAACGTTACGGCCTACATCATCACAGGAATACTCATCGGCCCTTACTGCCTCAATCTTGTGCCTTCTTTCATTGTCGAAAGTACTGCATTTCTCCCCAACATCGCTCTCGCCTTCATAGCGTTCAGTACAGGGCAGTTCTTCAGGATTGACGCTCTCAGGGGAAACGGAGCGAAAGTGTTAGTCATCACGGTGCTTGAGGCGTGCGTAGCGTCATTGTTCGTGTTCATAGCGGCGTATTTCGTTCTCGGTCTTGATCTCGCGTTCTCGGCGGTCATCGCTGCTCTTGCTTCGGCGACTGCTCCAGCGTCAACAATGATGACGATTCGTCAGACCGGTGCGCACGGTGATTTCGTCAACACTCTGTTACAGGTCGTGGCACTTGATGACGTTGTTGGACTGCTGGCTTACAGCGTGGCGGTCTCAATCGCTCTGGCATTGTCGGCTTCGGGCTCAGGCTTCGACTTCGCTAACGTTGCTCTGCCCATAATTATGAACATAGCAAGCGTAATCATCGGAGCGTTTTTGGGACTTGCAATGAAGATTCTTTTGACTCACCGTTCGACCGACAACAGATTGATTGTCTCGGTCGCTATATTGTTCGGTTTCTGCGGAGTATGCGAAATTCTCGGTGTCTCGCCTCTTTTGGGCTGTATGCTTATGTCAACCGTTTACATTAACATTACTGATGACGATAAAATTTTCAAGCAGCTAAATTATTTCAGCCCTCCGATTTTATTGCTCTTCTTCGTGAGATCGGGCGTTTGCTTTCAACTTGGAGCGTTGACGGGCGGAAACTCTCAAGGCGGAACTTCTTTGCTCATGATAGGGGTAATATATTTCATCGTTAGGATAGCCGGAAAATATGCCGGAGCTTTCACGGGCTGTCTCATTACGGGTAAAAACAAGCTGGTGAGAAATTATCTCGGACTCGCTCTGATCCCTCAGGCAGGAGTAGCAATAGGACTTGCCGAACTTGGAGCGAGGACTTTGGGAGGCTCAACTGGAAGCGCACTGCATACGGTGATACTTGCTTCGAGCGTTTTGTACGAACTAATCGGCCCTGCCTGCGCTAAAATTTCGCTGGTACTCTCGCATTCATGCAGTGATGACGCTGTAGAAAGCCCGAAAATTTCAGCCAAAGACGAGGACAAAATAATCATCAATTCTTTAATCGAAAGAATACGAGAGATTCAGCGCGAACTTCCCGAACATACTCAGGCAGTACCGGCTGAAGCAGTGAGCAATAATGTTCACAGAATTTTACACGGCCATGTTCATTCAAATTTTCACTGATTTGCAAAAGTGTTCATGACTGTGATATAAATTACTCAGGATAATATTTCACGAAAGGATTTGATTCGCAATATGGAGATGTATTTGACGGCTTTACAGGACTTGATATTGAAGTCGGGATTTTTCGGACTTACAACCGGCAATATCATCATGCTTGTTGTGTCGTTCGTCCTTCTTTACTTGGCGATAGGGAAGGGCTTTGAACCTTTGCTGCTTGTTCCGATAGCGTTCGGCTGTCTTTTGGTGAACCTGCCTTTGTCGGGAATTTGGGACGAGTACAACGCAACGACTCACACAATCGGCTTCCTTCGCTCATTGTATTACGGCGCAGAGTTCGAGATTTACCCGATCTTGATATTCTTGGGCATCGGAGCAATGACCGACTTTGCCCCGCTCATCGCTAACCCGATAACGTTCCTTCTCGGAGCGGCGGCACAGTTCGGAGTCTTCGTAGCCTTCATCGGTGCTAACTGGCTCGGAACTCTCACCAACGGCCTCGTTTCCTTCAACATCAAGGAAGCAGCCAGTATCGCCATCATCGGAGGTGCTGACGGTCCTACGAGCATTTACTTGACCGTCATGTTGGGACAGACTCAGATACTCGGAGCGGTCGCTGTCGCAGCGTACAGTTACATGTCATTAGTCCCGATGATTCAGCCTCCAGTCATCTACGCTATGACCAGCAAGAAGGACAGAGGAATAGTCATGGGACAGTTACGCCCCGTCAGCAAGCGCGAGAAAATTCTCTTCCCGATAATCTGCACAGTCGTTTCAGGATTGATACTTCCTGCGTGCGTGCCTCTTGTCGGTACTTTGATGTTCGGAAATCTTCTCAGGGAGTGCGGAGTTACTGACCGTCTCAGCAATACGGCTCAGAACGAACTCATGAACATCGTAACGATATTCCTCGCTCTGTCAGTCGGTTCAACAATGGCCGCTGAAAGATTCCTGACGATAGGAACGCTTGCCATTATCGCTCTCGGACTCGTTGCGTTCGCTTTCTCGACATTCGGCGGACTCGTCTTCGGACAGATCATGAAAGTACTTTCGGGCGGAAAGATTAACCCGATGATCGGTGCAGCCGGAGTCAGTGCCGTTCCTATGGCGGCGAGAGTCGTTCAGCGTTGCGTGCAGAAAGAATATCCCGGACACTTCCTGCTGATGCACGCTATGGGCCCCAACGTTGCCGGTGTCATCGGTACTGCTGTTGCTGCGGGCGTAATGCTCACATTGCTTTCAAGGTAAGAATTTTTTGACAGTCTGAACAATATCGGGAGATTCTCTTTTTGAGAGTCTCCCGTTTTTTGTTACTCCCATTCGATTGTTGCAGGCGGTTTTGATGTTACGTCCATTACGACTCTGTTTATGCCTTTGACCTCGTTGCAGATTCTTTTTGACACCCTGTCGACAACATCGTAATCAATCCTCGACCATTCAGCCGTCATAGCGTCCTGCGAATGTATAGCTCTCAATACGACTGCCTCGCTGTAAGTCCTGCTGTCGCCCATAACGCCGACAGATTTCACCGGCAGAAGAACGCAGAAAGCCTGCCATATTCCCGAATAGAGTCCCGACTTCTTCAGCTCTTCACGGAAAATAGCATCAGCTTCCCTCAAAGTGTCGAGTCTCTCTTTCGTTATCGCTCCGAGACACCTCACGGCAAGTCCCGGACCCGGGAACGGCTGACGGTTGATGATCTCTTCGGGCATACCGATAATTTTTCCCAAGCGTCTCACTTCGTCTTTGAACAAATCCCGAAGAGGCTCAAGAAGTTTCAGATTCATTTTTTCGGGAAGCCCTCCGACATTGTGATGTGATTTTATGAGTGCCGTTCCCTTTTTGCCTTTGAGACCGCTCTCGATGACATCAGGATAAATTGTACCCTGCAAGAGCCATTCAGCACCTTCGATTTTCTTCGCTTCTTCCTCGAAAACCTCAATGAACAATCTTCCGATGATTTTGCGCTTTTGTTCAGGGTCTGTTACTCCGTCAAGCTCTTTCAGGAATCTTTCGGAAGCATCTACATACTTAACGTTGAGGCCGATTGACTCGTATTCTTCCATGACCGCTTCGGGTTCGTTCAGCCTCATCAGGCCGTGATTGACGAAAACACACTGTAACTTACCGCCAATCGCTTTGTGTACAAGCGCAGCCGACACGCTCGAGTCGACTCCTCCTGAAAGTCCGCAGACCACTCTTGAATCTCCGACAGATTCGCGGATTGATGCCACAGTGTTTTCAACCCAGTCAGAAAGATTCCAGTCTCCGGAACATTTGCACACGTTGAAAGCGAAACTCCTCAAAATGTAGTTGCCGTGTTCAGTGTGGATTACTTCAGGGTGAAACTGAAGGCCGAAAAATTTTCGCTCTTCGTCCTCGATTGATGAGATCGTTTCTCTGTCTGTTACTGATGTTGTCTTGAAGCCTTCTGGAAGTTCCACAACATTGTCGCCGTGACTCATTAAGACTCTCAGCGATGAGGGTATATTCTCGCCAAGCAGAGTAGAGTCGCAAGCCTTGTGAATTTCCGTTACTCCGTACTCACGAGATGAACCTGACTGAACGAGACCGCCCGTCATCTTAACGAGCAACTGCATTCCGTAACAGATTCCCAAGACTGGACAGCCCATCGCAAGAATATCACGGTCAACAGTTATAGCGTCAGGGTCATTAACGCTGTCTGGGCCTCCTGAAATTATTATTCCTTTTGGTGAATATGATTTTACTTTTTCGGCTGAAGCGTCCCAGCTTAATATGACGCTGTGAACCTTCAATTCACGAAGCCTTCGGGCAATCAGTTGAGTGAATTGCGAACCGCAGTCAATGATGATTATATTTTCGTTGTCTGCCATAAAATTTTTACCTCCTCTTGCGTCAAATTATATAATGTCAGAAAAATTTTGCGCGTGTATAATCAACAGCAAAAATTATAGTCAGAGGTGCATTTATGATGAGAAAAATATTATCGGCCGTTTTATTTTTGTTACTGATGATTTCTTCATCGTCAGCATTAGAATACACAGACGGCGATGTTATCGTTGTGTTGAAGTCATCGACAGAAGAAGGCCGTGTAACAGCTTCAGATTTCGCCGGTCAGTTCAAAGCGTCAGTGAAAGAATTTTACTCTTCACTGTCTGAAACTGGAGGCGATGCTTTTATGATGATGCACAGCGATGAATTTGACGCTGAGGAATTGTCATCAATACTCCGAGAGAATCCCAACGTTCTAGCGGCTAGTCCGAACTACAAAGTACACGCAGCTATGATTCCGAACGATTCGGGCTTCTCTGAGTGCTGGGGAATGAATGAGATCAACGCTTCGTCAGCGTGGAACGTTACGACAGGCAACAGCAATGTATACGTTGCAGTCATCGACTCAGGAATCGACTACACTAACCCGGACTTGACCGCCAATGTTGACACGGCTCACGCTTTCAGGAGCGTTGCCGGAGACGCTAACGACGGCAAAGACGATTACGGACACGGAACGCACGTAGCCGGGACGATTGGTGCTGTCGGCAACAACAGCATTGGCATTGTCGGCGTCAACTGGAACGTGAAAATGATTCCCGTCAAGGCTCTTGACTCGTCAGGCAGCGGAACTATAGCAACAGTAATCAGCGCAATGAATTACGTTACCAGCCTCATCAACAACGGGCTGAATATACGAGCCGTTAATCTTTCGCTTGAAACTTACATGAACATCGCGCCGAATCATGACAATCTCATCAGAATGCCATTGTGGAGAGCGTTCAAAGTTCTTGATGACACGAACAAGGCCGTAATAGTCGTGGCAGCAGGCAATCAGAGCGAGACAGTCGGCCAGCCTAGTTCTTACGCTCACGGAACGATGATTCCCGGAGCAGGTTATTACGCTTATCCGGCATCGTTCAAGGGACTGGATAATTTAATCTCTGTCTCGGCACTCGGACGCAATGATGACGGCACTATCGTTACAGCGGCTTTCAGCAACAAGGGAGCGGACATCGGCGCGCCGGGCGTGAACATATTGAGCACGTGGCTTCAGAGCAGTACAGCCAACATCAGAAGCGATGGTGTGAGTCTCAGGACATCGCAGGGAACATCAATGGCAGCTCCTCACGTCAGCGGTACTGCTGCTCTGATTGCATCAAGATTTCCCGCTGCTACGGCTTACCAGATAAAGCAGTCAATCTTGATAGGGAGTCAGCTTGATGCTAACGCTTCACTGTCATACGCGGCAAGCAGAATTTCAACGCTTTCAGCGAGAGGCACTGAAGGACGAAGCTATGATGACTACAACCCCAGCGGGACTGACTATGATTACGGTACAGACAGCGGAAAGAGCAGTTCATCAAGCGGAGGAGGCTGTAACGAAATTTCATTCGGATTCGCCTGCATTGCCGTTTTGATTTCGCTTGCAAGAAAGAGAATGAACTGATAGAATATCTCACCGTGATATTGGCCGGTGTGGCTCAGAGGTAGAGCAGCGCACTCGTAATGCGCAGGTCAACAGTTCGAATCTGTTCACCGGCTTGTCGATTGTGAAAGGCTCGCTGGAAAGGCGAGTTTTTTTGTGTCGAAAAATTTTCGGCGTTAAACTATAATTAGCACGATAATTTTTCTGAAAGGTTTTGACACAATGAGCAGGTTTCTTCACTCCAAGTATGAGTCACTCACGCCCTATGACACAAGCGGAGAGGTTGAAAGCATGAAAGGTTTTATCCGTCTCAATACCAATGAGTCTCCGTTTCCGCCTTCACCGAAAGTACTGGCGGCATCATACGAGTCATCGAGAGGGTTGAACTATTACTGCGACCCGGAGTGTTCCCAGCTTGCCGAAAAAATTTCATCAATGTTCGGGTTGAAACCGTCTCAAATAGTTTTCGGGAACGGTTCAGACGAGATACTCAATTTTCTTTTCATGGGCTTCTGTGAAAAGGGAGCGGCATTCCCAAGCATCACATACTCGTTCTACAAGATACTCGCAAAGTTTCACGATGTCGATTACATTCCAGTGCCGTTGAAGAAGCTCAAAGTCGATCCGTCATATTACAGGAACGTTAAAGGCCGTACAATTTTCATCGCTAATCCCAACTCGCCGACAGGAATCGCTATGCCGTTGAGCGAAATTGAGGAAATCATAACGTCTAACCCTGAGAGCCTTGTAGTTGTTGATGAGGCGTATGTTGATTTCGGAGCAGAAAGCGCGGTGAAACTGATTCAGGAATACGGCAACGTTGCTGTAGTCCGAACGTTCTCGAAATCCCGTTCACTTGCCGGAGCGAGATTGGGCTGGTGCATGGCCTGTGAGGAATTGTCTCAGGACATCAGGAACATCAAGAACACCCTCACTCCCTACAACATCAACGCAATGACACAGGCTGCCGGACTCGCCGCGCTTGAGGACGAGGAGTATACCCGAAAGAATATCGACATAATACGAATGGTGAGGGACAACACAAGAACAAGGCTTCAGGAAATGGGGTTTGAAGTAACGGAATCGTCAACAAACTTTTTGTTTGCCAAACACAAGGACATAAGCGGCGAAGAAATCTTCAATGCCCTCAAAAAGTACAAAATAATGGTCAGACACTTCACTAACCCTTCGGCAATTTCTGACTATAATAGAATCACAATCGGTACTCCCGAACAGATGCAGATATTTTTAGAGGTATTGAAAGGAGACATTAAATAATGAAATTTTCGGCAATAATTCTTGTTACTGTTCTAATGTTGACGGCGGCTTTGTGTTCGGCTGGAGCTGATGACGAGTTTTCGGTCTCAATGATTGACGAGGCGATATTCTCAAGAATGAAGGGTAAATCCTACAAAGACAACTGCCCGATTCCACTTGACGATCTGCGATATGTCAGAGTGCTTCATGTTGACAAAGACGGCGTGACTCATTCAGGCGAAATGGTCTGCAACAAGTACATAGCTGATGACGTTCTCGAAATCTTCCGTGAACTTTACGAGGCCCGCTACCCTGTCGAGAGAGTCAGACTCGTTGATGAATATGACGCTGATGACGAGATGTCGATGAGAGATAATAATTCCTCGTGCTTCAACTTCAGATTCATCACTCATTCGACAAAAATATCAAAGCATGGACTCGGTTTGGCGGTTGACATTAACACGCTGTATAATCCCTATATCAAGATAACTCCCGACAGCAGAATACTTGAACCGGCAACGGCTGAAAATTATGTTGACAGGACGAAGGATTTTCCCTACAAGATAACGAGCGGTGATTTGTGTTACAGGCTCTTCAGGGAGCGAGGGTTTGAATGGGGCGGAGAGTGGAAGACGCTCAAAGATTACCAGCACTTTGAGGTGTCAGACGAAAAAGCAAGGGAACTTTACCCCGATTACAGATAGGAGGATTTTTCGAGATGGAAACAAGAGTAGCAGTAATGAGCATAATAGTTGAGGACACAAAATCAATCGAGGCATTGAACGCAACGCTTCACGAGTACCGAGACTGCATAATCGGAAGAATGGGACTGCCTTACCACCAGAAGAACATCAACATCATCAGCATAGCCCTTGACGCACCGCAGGACGTAATCTCGGCGTTGTCGGGCAAAATCGGCAATCTTGACGGAGTGAGCGTAACAATAGCGTTCTCGAAGTGAGGGAAATTCTACAGAAACTAGCCGAGACTCATTCGCTGAGTGTTGACGAGTACGAACGCTTAATCTCAGAAAGAACGGACGAGTCATCAAGGCTCTTGAGGGAACTTGCGGTAAAAGTCAGGCGCAAAATTTACGGTAACAAGGTCTACATTCGAGGGCTGATTGAAATCAGTAACATCTGTAAAAATGATTGTTACTACTGCGGGATTCGCCGTAGCAACAAGAACTGTGAACGCTACAGGCTGAAGGCTGATGAGATTCTTGCTTGCTGTGATGAGGGCTACAGGCTGGGCTTTCGTACGTTCGTTTTGCAGGGCGGTGAGGACTCGTACTTTGACGATGACACTCTCGGCGGTATCGTCAGAGACATCAAAGCGTCTCACTCTGACTGCGCCGTAACTCTTTCGATGGGCGAACGTTCACGGAGTAGCTACGAGTACTTGAGGGCTTGCGGTGCCGATCGCTATCTGTTGAGACATGAGACGGCGAACCGTGAGCATTACGAGAGGCTTCATCCTTCCGAGATGTCGTATGATAAGCGAATGGAGTGCCTTCGAGTTTTGCGTGAACTCGGCTATCAGGTCGGCTGTGGAATGATGATAGGGAGTCCGTTTCAGACGGTGAGGCATCTTGCGGAGGACTTGAAGTTTCTTGAGACATTCAAGCCTGACATGTGCGGTATCGGTCCGTTTGTCCCTCATGCTGAGACAGTGTTCCGTAATTACCCGGCCGGAACTGCGGAATTGACGTGTTACCTGCTGTCGGTCATAAGATTGATACTGCCGACTGTGCTTCTGCCAGCCACAACAGCGTTGGGGACTGTCGATCCTGTCGGGCGTGAAAAGGGCATCATGTCAGGAGCGAATGTGGTAATGCCGAACTTGTCGCCCGTGAACGTGAGGAAGAAATACGAGCTTTACGACAACAAAATTTGTACCGGCGAAGAGTCAGCCCAATGCCGGGAATGTTTGAGCGAGAGAATGAAGAAGATCGGGTACAAAATTGTTGTTGACAGGGGAGATGTTATAATTAACGGAATTTAAGTTATAGGAGGCACTGCACTGTTTTGATGAAGAAAATTTTAATGCTTTTACTTGTTCTTGTTACCGGAACTATTGCATCAGCAGAAGATTTCACAGCTTGGAATCTCAATGACATGATTCACCCTCAGTTGAGAGAATATTTCCTCAAGGCACCCGAAATGAACATTACAGCTCAGACTCTCAATGCTGTGAGAAAGTTTTTTGAAATCGATTCAAAATCGCTCCCGAAAGATGACGCTGTAGAAGTCCATGACGAGATTATCGGTTCAAATCTCCGAGTCAGAGTTTACACTCCTAAAACTGAATCGAAAGAATTTCCTGCGCTGTTATGGATTCACGGAGGCGGACACATTTTAGCTACCCCTGAAGTAGACGAAGGACTATGTATCAGAATTGCGAAGGAAATCGGCTGTATAGTCGTTGCTCCTGATTACAGGCTCGCACCTGAAAACCCTTATCCGGCTGATGTTGAAGACTGCTATGAGGCGTTGAAGTGGCTTGCGGAAAATCCCAAAGTTCGAAAAGACCGCATAGCCGTTGCAGGAGGCAGCGCAGGAGGAGGATTAACGGCTGCTGTAACTCTAATGGCGAGAGACAAAAAATATCCGGCAATTCATTTTCAGATGCCTTTGTACCCTCAACTTGATTACAGAAATATAACGGCATCATCAAATCAGATTACCGATCATCGAGTCTGGTGCAAGGATTTCAACATAGCTGCGTGGAAAATGTACCTTGCTGACTTGAGCGGTGATGTTCCTGCTTACGCTTCGCCAGCTATGGCCGAAGATTTGTCTGGACTTCCTCCAGCATATATCATGGTCGGAAATCTTGATCCGTTCAGGGACGAGGATATAGCCTACGCTCAAAGGCTCATGGAAGTTGGAGTCCCGGTTGAGCTTCATGTGATACCCGGAGCAACTCACGCTTTCGAGGGCGTATTCACAGATTCGCCGTTAAGCATCAAAGCCGTAAATGAATTTATCAATGCACTGAAAAACGCATTGAAGTAAATCAGTATCGTTAAAGCATTAAGTGGAAGTAACGCGGGAAAGCCCCGTTACTTTCACAGCTAAAAATAAACACTAAGGCTCATGAGCTGGCGATATTTCTATTCAGGTAACAAAAAAATTTTTCTCTTCATATTTTCTCCATACTAGTCTGTTTCACTATGCTATAATGCGGTCTCGCAATAGAACATAATTTTTACATGAGGTGATATTAGTTTATGCTGAAATTCTTTACACGTGTGAGAATATTATTATGGGTATTGGCTCTCGTCGGAGTCGGCTTCCTCGTAAGCACTCAGGTACGCGCTAAACTCGCTCAGGCAGCCGCTAACCTTCGTTCCCTTGAGACTCATACCGAGACGGTCTACCCTGTCGAAACTGAAACGCTAAAGACTTCAGACTGGGAAACATGGCGAAGTTATTACGGTCAGGCAAAATCAGCTCACACTCAGAACATCACAACTTATGAGCGCGAAATCGTCAGAACTGTGAATGTTGACGTAGGAAGCCCGGTAAGAGCAGGTCAGACCCTCATAACGTTACAGGAAGCGGCAAGAGGTGCGCAGGTTCAGTCAGGCAAAACAGCCTACGATGAAGCAGTACTGAACTACAACAGGCTGAAGCAGTTACACTCAAAGGGCGGTGTCTCAAAATCAGAAGTCGACGCAGCCTATTCACGCATGAAAACAGCCGAAGCATCGCTCAAAACAACACAGTCATCGTTACAGCGAACAAGCCTCAAAGCCAGCATTAACGGAATCGTATCAGCCAGAAACGTTGAACCCGGCGAAATCGCTGAAGCAGGTAAAGTACTTCTCTCAATCGTTGACCCAAAAGAGATGGAAGCCGAGTTAATGGTGTCAAAAAAAGATGTCGTGAAAATTAACGCTGGTACAGCCGTTGAGATTCGTGTTGACGGCCAGACACATCAGGGCTTCGTCAAGCGCATAAGCCCCGAAGCTCAATCAGGTTCAGGACTCTATCCCGTTACGGTAGGACTTCCCGAAAATTCAGGCATTCTTCCCGGCACTTACGTTGAAGGAAGATTCAGAGTCAACACTCAGCAGAGCGTAGTAGTCATTCCGTCAAATGTTGTAGTATACAGAGGCAACTCGCAGTCAGTCTACGTTGCTGACGGTAACAGGGCAAAACTCACAAACATTACGACAGGTGAAGGCCGTGAAGGAAGAGTCGTAGTTACATCGGGACTCAAAGCAGGCGATCAGCTCATCATCAGCGGTAACAGAGTACTTTATGACGGAGTCGGCATAGTCAAGAATGTCGGCATCGCAGGAAGAAATGATCAGGACGATTCAAACGAGGGCTAAATTTTCATGAGAGGATTCATAAAATTCTGCATTACGCACCCTGTCTTCACAGGGTGTTCTGTTGTTATCTGGATACTTCTAGGAATTTCAAGCTATTTCACTCTCGGCGTTACCCTTTATCCCGATGTTGAATTACCGTTCGTACTCGTCCGCACTACTTATCAGGGAGCAGGCCCAAACGAAATTGAACAGCTCATCAGCAAACCTCTCGAAGACGCTTTAGCCGACCTCGAAAACTTAAAGTCAATCACAACTTACTCCATTGAGGGAATTTCAATGGTCGCTGTCGAAATGGAAGCAGGTACGAATCCAGACTTGGCACTTGTTGACGTGAACAACAAAGTCAAAGCCAAAGTCCCCGATTTACCCGATGACGCTGAAGAGCCTGTGTCAAGCAAATTCGACATCAGCGCACAGCCGTTCCTGATAGTCTCGTTCACATCGTCCCTGCCTGAGAAGACAGCGAAGAAAATGATTGAGGACAGAATACAGCCTGTTGTGGCAAGAGTCGAAGGTGTCGGGCGTGTTGACGTTACCGGCGGAAGGGACAGAGAGATTCACATCAATCTTGACCCGGCAGCCCTCAGTGATTACAGCATAAATTACATGCAGGTTTGCAGCGTTGTGGCAGCCAACAATCAGACTACACCGTCAGGCTACGTTACGCAGAGGAAAGACGAAGTGTCACTCCGACTCATGGGCGAGTTCAACGAGGTCGAACAGCTCGAAGACATACTCATTCCCACGCCGAACGGCCAGCCCGTGAGACTGTCAATGTTGGGCGAAGTTATTGACGGCGAAGAAGACCAGAGGAGCATGGCAAGGGCTGACGGCCACCCGGTTGTTCAGCTCAGAATCAGCCCTCGTTCAAACGCTGACGTTGTTGAGGCAGGAAGACAGATTAAACGCCTCATGACACGAACAATGAAGAACTACCCCGATTTCACGTATGAATACACTTATGATGATACGGGCTTCGTTGAGTCGGCAGTCAAAAATATTATCCGTGATACTGCCATCGGTATCGCTCTCACCGCTCTTGTGATTTATCTCTTCTTGGGGCGGTTCGGCGCAACTTTCATTGTCGCGTTCTCAATGCCTGTCGCCTTTGCGGCTACGTTCGTACCGTTGCAGATTCACGGCTACACTCTAAACTTGATGAGTACGTTGGGACTTGCTCTCTCAATGGGTACTCTGGTCATGAACGCAATACTAATCATTCAGAACATTTACCGATTCAGGGACATGGGCTACGGAGCTTTCGAGGCAGCCGAAGAAGGAACGGTCGAAATCTCAATGTCAGTGCTTGCCGGAGTCCTGACCAATCTCGGAGTGTTCATGCCTGTTGCGTTAATGTCAACGATTGCCGGTCAGTTCCTCAAGCCTTACGCCGTTACTATCGTTTACGCTACATGCTTCTCACTCTGGGTTACTATGGCCGTTACTCCATGTCTAGCGGCGAGAATCAAGAAGTCCGGCCATGATAATGAGCTTCCGTTGATCGGCAAGATTCTCACAGGCTGGTGGAACTGGATATTTGACGGCTTCAGGGATATGTTCTTCATCATTCTTCACGCGGCTATGAAATTTCCGATGACAACGATTTTGTTTACCATTCTTGCTACTTACGGCTCATTGAAGCTCGGTGCCTTCATCGGTACAGAGTTCACGCCTAACATGGACGATGGAACGGTAAGAATCACTCTGACTCTCGATAATAATTCCTCAATACACAGGACAGCGGATTTGATTTACCACGTTGAAGACTACATCAACGGTCTTCCCGAACGCAAATATATCCGTAATGTTGTCTCAACTGTAGCAGGCTCAATGCGTTCAAACTCAATCAGCGAGGCGCAAATAGCACTCTACATGAACAACGATCCCGACCGGCCGTCAACACAAGTTTTAGCCGACAAAATCAGGCCGTACCTCTCGAATCTTCCGGGAGTCCAAATCTCAATCGCTGCTACACGTTCAGGCTTCGGAAACCCGATAGAGATTCAGATTAAGGGACAGGACTTGAACCAGTTGTACACGATAGCTGAGGAGATAAGAGCGAAGGGAAGGAACATTCCCGGCATTCGAGACTTGAACATTGAAATGGAAATGGGAAAGCCTGAACTGCGAATAACTCCGATACGATGGAGGCTAGCTCCTTTGGGGCTGAATATCTCTGACCTTGCCGGAATCGTCAGGGGCTATCTCATCGGAAGGGACGCAGGGAAATTCAGACAGGGCGGTTACGAGTATGACATCAAAGCGAGAATCTCACGGGAAAAGGCAAGCGATATTTTCATGGCTCACGAACTGCCGATAATGACAGGTTACGGGCTTGTTCCTCTCGATGAAATGTCGGTGATCTCGTGGAGCGACGGCCCGACAGAAATTCGGCGTGTTGAGCGTGAACGTGCAGTAGTCGTTACAGGAAGAGTGCGTTACATCACATCAGGTGAAGGAAACGCGAGAATGCGTGAGGTCGTCAACAACATGACGCTTCCTGAAGGAGTGAGCGTGAATTTCGGCGGTGAACAAGAGGACATGTTATCTTGTTGTCGCTGCAATACTTGAGTCGTGGGTCTACAGCGTTGTAATTCTAGCGACCGTTCCTATGGCAGCCATTGGAGTCGTTCCTGCGATGCTTCTGTCAGAAGTCAACATCTCGATTTTCGCACTGATAGGAATGATTATGCTTGTCGGAATGGTCGTCAACAATGCCATTGTCGTTGTCGATTACGCCGAAGTCTTGAGGCTGAAAGGCACTCACCCTTACGAGGCAGTTGAGGAAGCGTGCCACGTTAGATTCAAATCGCTGTTAATGGCTGTCGTAACGTCAATCGTTTCGTTGCTGCCGTTGCTGTCAACGGGCAGAGGCTCAGAGATGAAGAGGCCGATTGCAGTTGTTGCTATAGGCGGATTGATAGCGGGCGGAATGCTTGCAATGCTGTCGATACCAGCGGCGTATAAAATAGTCTGGAGGATTCGATTCTTGTGGGCGAAATTCAGAGGTCGTGAATACGGCAAAACAGACGATGACGAAGAATATGAAGATGACGAGTAACGAAATCGGGAGTCTTGCACTTGAGGCGATGCTGTTTGAAGTGTCAGCGACTCCCAAGCCCGGACTTGTTGACCGTAACAACTCCGGCGCACATGATGACATGGATTTTTTCACGTTCATGAAGAGCGCGGCGAGTCTTGCGGAAAGTTTCGGGGAATTTTCACAAGAAGGCTTCAAAGGGGGGGAGAAAAATCTCCCTCCTTCTTTTGTGTTTGGAGCGGTGAGAAAAATTGGAGTTGAGGCCGAAAAAAGAATGTTCAGAGCGACAGGAGGCATCAACACTCACAAGGGTGAAATATTCTCGCTTGGTCTTCTGTCAGCGAGTGCCGGTTATCTTTTGGGCAAGGGGCGGAAAGTTACGGCGTTTGACACTGTGAATGCTGCTGCTGAAATGTGCAGTGGGATAACTGAGCGTGATTTCGCTGATGTCCAGTCAAAGAAAATTTTGACGAAGGGCGAACGTGTTTATCTTGAGTACGGCGTAACGGGCATCAGGGGCGAAGCTGAATCGGGTTATCCTGTTGTGATGAAAATATCGCTTCCTGCAATGAGAAAGTATCTTGCTGACGGTCTGAACGTGAATGACGCAATGTGTATGACAATGATTCACATTATGTCATTTGCGAGGGACACGAACATAATTTCACGGCATGACATGAGGACAGCCGATGAAGTTATGACGAGAGCGAGAGAGATGATTGACGAGGGCTTTGGGATTGATGACATTTGGAGACTTGATGATGAATTTATCGAACGCTGGATCAGTCCGGGCGGAGCTGGGGACTTGTTAGCGGTAACATACTTTCTCTATTCATTGACACAAAAAAATCCCTCAGACGAAAACTGAGGGAAATCAATTTCCGAGAAGACTCAATACAGATTGAGGCATTTGATTGGCCTGAGCAAGCATTGAAGTTCCCGACTGGTTGAGAATTTGCAGCTTCACAAATTCCATCATTGTTGCGGCCATGTCAGCATCACGGATTCTTGACTCGGCTGCGGTGAGATTGAGACTTGTTACGGTGAGGCTCTCGTGAGTGTGTTCGAGGGCGTTGGTGTAAGCTCCGATCTTTGCACGCTGAGAGGATACACGATTTATTGCACGGTCGAGAATGCCGATTGAACGAGCTGCGGACTCTCTTGTTGTGAGATTAACGCCTGAGATCCCGAGAGCCTGAGATGACATGTCGCCGAGCTGAATCATGAAGTCCTCGCCTTTGTTCGCGCCTGTCTGAAAGGTTATTCCGTTGTCCTTGAGGTGAATGGCTGCCGTGTAGGTTGTGCCTGATGTAACGAAACGTTTTGTCGACTCGCTCCATGTTGAAATTATCCCTGCCATTGAGTCAAACTCAACGTCAACGCCTGTTACAGCGTCATTGATGACATTACCTGTTGTCTTAACGCCTGATGAGATGATTTTACCTGAGTGAGCGTCAGAGATTGAGACAGTGAAGCGTGACTCTGATGACTCCTGAATGGTATTGAGGCCGAGAGCGTTCAACAAATCGTTATCGCCTGAGAAGGACAGCTCGCCTTCTTTGCCCGGAATTGCCGAACGGACGAGCATTGTTGAGTAAGTGTTATAGCCTGTTACTTTATACCCTGTAAAATTCCCGTCATTGTCATACACTGGCTCTTTGATTTCTTCCCTGTCGTAAACTGATTCTGATGTTCCTTCAGTACCGTCAGAGAGTGTGCAGAATTTTGTTCTGCTGTCGGTGTATTTTGACTGACCGAGAGTGTCGGCGAGAGCGTTGTTGATTTTGTCGGCTACGTCCTGCATTGTGTCGGTTTCGTAGAGGGTAACGCTTGCGGTTTTTCCGTTGCCTTGAGTTATTGTGAG